>NZ_JANIHG010000016.1 GCF_024518575.1 Methanothrix sp.
ATTTTTGATTACATTTAAAATTTTAAAGTTTTTAAATATATCTCAAAACCGCTTTGTAGAGGCACCATCATAAAATAATGGAGATATACCGATTGCGCCGGATGTTTTCAGTCTCCGAAATGTTTATACATAGAAACCATTTAAATATTTCGTGGGGTAGCAGATGAAGGGACTGGGCCTTGTTTGTAGCCCGACTATGCGAAGCTGTATCTGGTTTTCAGCTTGGCTTAGCCTCGGTCTCCTTTTCGTATCCCTCCTGCCATGTACGATACCCTCAGCATGCGCCTGGCCCTTCTGGCTGCCCCTCCCTACCTCCTCCAGCCCGGAACTGGAGATGACGATAAGAGCAGATTGTACTGAAATCTTCGCTGGCGATGCACTGGATTATACCTGCGTCCTCAGGAACACCGGGGATCACACACTCTCAAACATATCTGTGACAGACGGCGCCAGGGAGATCGGGTTTCGCGACACCCTGCCTCCCGGGGATGTATTCAGCATCAGAGCGAAGACGCCGCCTCTTCTGTCACCATCACGATTCAGGGTCACAGCAAGCTCAGATGGGAGGGAGCTCGCATCCAGGGAGATCAGCGTCGGAGTTATGGAAAAAGAGTTGCGCCGCACTCCATATCCAGATCTCAGGGCGACTGTGGAGACAAGCAGGATCGGCAGAGGTGCAGAGTACAGGGTCAAGATCGCGAACCTCGGGAATAAAGAGCTGAGACGCGTTAAGATAGTCGACCGCAGGAACAGCGTGCTCGGCATAATACCCACGCTCGCCCCCGGGGAGAGCCACACGCTTGTGATCGGCTCCTTGGCGGATAGAGGTCTCAGGGTTCTGGCTGTGAACGAGGCCGGAGAGGCTCTTGTCGGTGATGTCAGATACCCCGGTTCACTCCCAGCGCCGGTGGGAGATGCAGGCACTTCAGAGACCACCCTCAGGACCATGGAGTACAGACCCTCCAGCGGCCTGGATCTTATCCTTGAGACGGGCAAGACCAGGGCGAGAGCTGGGGAGAGGATAAACTACCGCTGCACCGTCAGAAACTCCTGTGGTGACGTTATCTACAACGTGGATCTGCTCTGCCACGAGAAGAGGATGACAACCCAGTTCATCCTGCCCGGGAGATCCATCTGCCTGGAGGGCAATTTCACCATCAACTCCACGACAGACCTCAGGGCAAATGTGTCCGGGAGCGACAGGAACGGCGCCATCGTATCGAATGAGACATCTGTGACGGTATGGGTCATATCGCCTGAGCTGGCTGTAAGTGCTAGCGCTGACCCAGCAGAGATGGTATCGGGCGGGGTGACGAACATCACGGTCAGGCTTGAGAACTCCGGCTCAGATCTGCTCAGAGATATCTCTGTTGAGGACAGCTTCGGCCATATCGGGGAGATAAACGAGCTGAAGCCTGGAGAGGTTGGCCATGTCAGCAGGAGGCGGCAGATCTCCTCATCGATAGACGATATCGTAATGGCGTCTGCCAGGGACTCTAGCGGCCAGGAGATTTACGCCTTCGCCCAGGCAGCTGTGCATGTCTACAGAGCTGGTATGAACCTCTCGCTGGAGCCCGATGAGCTTGTTCTCTATCCCGGCGAGGAGTCTGAGGTCATGTGCATAATAGAGAACACCGGAGAGGTATCTCTGAGGAACGTGACGCTTGCTGGAATCAGGAGCGGCAGGATCGGAGAGCTCCCTCCGGGAACAGAGACAAGAATTGCCGCCTCCATATCGTCTGATGTATCTAAAGATGTGACGATCACAGCAACAGGCTACGGAGCTGGCAACCAGGTGGTTTCTGACACGGCGGTTCTCTCCATGAAAATCATCCGGCCGAACATAACGCTGTCTGTGATGCCATCCCGTGTTATCTCCTCTGCCGGAGATGCGTTCAACGTGAGCTGTCTCGTCACCAACTCCGGCACTGATCTCCTATACGATGTCCGGATCTCGGAATCAGAGCTCGGGACAGTTGCATCTCTCGGAGATCTGGCTCCTGGCGAGTTCAGAACCGTCAATCCATCCGTCTCTGTTAACGAGAACCGAACGTTGATCTTCACGGCAGCCGGCCGTGACGCCCGCGGCAGGATATGGAGTGCAGATGCAAAATCCGAGGCGGTCGTTCTCGAGTCGGCTCTTGATCTTAAGGTAAGCGTCTCGCCAGCGGCGGCGCGCTTTGGAGAGAAGGTGACAATCTCCTGCATCGTGGAGAACGTGGGCGGCGTGCCGCTGCAGGAGATATTCGTGACGAGCAGGGTCATAGGGCCCCTGGGGAGCATCGACTTCCTGGCTCCGAAGCAGAGAAAAACGGTGACCATGACGATACCGCTCACAATGGATGTATCAGATACGGTCACAGCGGAGGGGCTGACCCCCTCGAGGTCGCATGTCCTTGACAGGGAGCCGCTGAGCATAAGGCTCCTGAAGGGGCTCGAGCCGAGGCCATCAGGCAAACCGCAGAGCGCCCTCCCGGCTGCAGCAAATGCAGGCTCTGCGAATGGATCGGCAGCAGAAGAGATCGGCGCGAATGAGAATGCGTCGACGGAAGGGGAATCGATCGCATCGCTCACCAGCACAGCCAGAGCGAACATCACCAGCCCCATCACCGGCAATTTCACTCCATCGTCTCCCGGGAACGCGGTCGCATCTGAGAACGTGAGCAGAGCTGTGAAGTACAAGACAACCGATATGCTCAGCCCGAATGAATCTAGGGAGAGACCCGCTCCCTCCAGCGATCAGTCTGCTCTCTCCATCCTCAGGGATGTGATCAGATATATCCAGGAGCTGATCATGAGAAAGCAGATCGATGTGCCGGGCCAGAGCGCAACTGTCGGGAATGTATCCTATGAGCCTGAGCGCATTCCCATGGACATTCAAGATCCGTCGCTGAACACCACGCTGGGGATAGAGAGCGTAAGGGAGAGACGAGCCCCGGTCCGCATTCTGGATGTCACTGCGATACCTCCTGAGCCGGTCGCAGGTGCTCCTGTCAGGGTCGTCGCCCATATCAGAGGGGATTCAGATGTCGATTCTGTCGTCCTGGAGTACGGGGTGGCGGACCAGAGCATAGCCAGAGCTGATAGGGTCAGCATGAAGAGAACCGCACAGATCAAGATGTTGCTGGAGAGCGGCAGCAGCAGGGACGGATACTGGAGCTGCCTGATCCCAGGACAGAGCGCGGGGACAATCCTGGGGATATCGGTCAGGGCGGCATGCGGCCAGAGCAGCGCAGAGGACGGACCGTACATGCTGCAGTGGGTCTCGAAATCCCCGACAAGCAGACCGAGCCCGCTTCCTGAGACGAAGACCAGGGGTGACGGGATGCTCTACATCGAGTCCACAACAGTGAGCGGAAGAGGGGAGGTCTCGATAAGAGACACGTTCATGGAGAACGCCCTCTCGTACGAGGAGGACCTGAAGGGCAGCGGGAATCTGAACATGGATTCTGTCAGGTGCATGGAGAAGTCGAACCCGACCGTCAACTTCAGCGAGGTCAAGGACATCTCCTTCGATGGTGGCGTCCTGAAGGGGTTCAAGCGGTTCGACTCGCCTGTCTTCCACGGCGGCATGGGCGCAAGCATAACAGAGCGCTTCAACATGAGCCAGCTCGATAAGAGCGAGCGCGGTATGATAAGATCTGTAAATTACAGGAACAACACAGTTGCGTTCTCCACAGAGCAGGCGTTCGAGGGCATGTGGAACACCAGAACCGAGTACTCCAAGTTCAGCAAGAAGATGAAGGCGGATCAGAGGCTGAATGGGAGCTTCCAGATACAGAAGAACATAAAGTTCCAGGACTGAACGAATTCATATGTGATATGCGGAATGCGCATCTTCCCGGTCTCCTCCATGAAATTCCTCAATAAGGCCTGCTGTTCTGCTTGACGCATGTGCCTTTGAATATAACGAGTGATACTCCTGGGGACCTGAGCTCCTCTCTGAGGATGCGCTCGATCTCCTGCTCCGGCGCAGGCATCTCCAAGATCCTCATCTCTGGCACAAGCGCTCTTAAGACGTGCTCCAGATCGAAGACCTCCTGGAATCCGGTCATTGCAGCAACGCGGTTCCAGATCACGCCCACAAGCACGTTCTTTCTGTGCCAGATCGCATTGATCAAGCCCTGGATGCCGGTGTGTGCCAGCGCGTAGTCCCCCACGATCGCGATCCCCTTCTCCTTGAAGCCAGATGCGACCCCGATCGATGAGCCGAGGCCGTAGACCATGTCCACAGCCCCCATCCTCAGGGAGAGTATCGTGCACCCTGCGTCCCCTGCTATCGGTACATCCATCCGTGAGAGAGCACTGTATAAGGGGAGAAAAGGGCAGCTCTGGCAGATCGACCTCCTCGCCGGACGGCCAGCAGCGGTCTCCATCTCGATTTCTCCCCTCAAATCTGAGATGTGAACAAGACCGATCGCAGTTCTGAGGTCGTTTGGTTTGATGGGTCCATATGGCAGATGGCCTGTCAGCCGGCCGCGCACACCCTTAAGATGCGACTCGATGAACGGCCCCGGCCCCTCCGCAACAAGGACAAGCCGGTGCATCTCCAGAAAACGCTCGATGGCAATCAGTGGAAGTGGATGGGAGTAAAGAGGGACGAGCAGCGACGATCCGGTCTCCTCGCACACAGTCTCCGCCAGCGGAACCACAGAGCCGGACGCTATAACGCCTGTATCTCCGCGGAGATCCATGCGAGCTGAAGACTCAGAGGCCTCTCTCAGAGCCGGAAGAACTTTTGCGAGGTGCCTCTGATGGCGGCCCTTCGCTGTCAGCTCCCAGATGGATCGATCGAAGCATCTTGGCGTGTCCCCGAGATGTGATGGCATATCAGATAGATCCGCCACTGCGCTGGCATCCTCAAGCACATCAGATGTGGTTCTCAATATCACCGGTATGGATAGCTCCTCTGAGACCCGGAAAGCCTCAGTAACAGCTCTGTAGAGATCCGGGGCTGAGGGATCGAGAACCGGCAGCCCGGTCAGCGGGCCGTAGAATCTGCTGTCCATCTCGATCTGCGAGCCTCTCGGGCCCAGATCATCGCCAACCAGGACCACGATACCAGCGCCAGTAGTGTGGGTCGTGGAGATGGCGAGCGGATCCGCAAGTATGTTCATGCCGAGCTGCTTCACGATGACCATAGATCTGATTCCGGTGGCTGACGCCCCCAGGGCGCACTCTAATGCGACCTTCTCATTCACAGCGATCTCCGCCCCGAGCGACTGAGCAAGATCTGTTACCGGGTATCCTGGCACGTAGGTGATGTAACCCGCGCCCACATCCCTCAGGGCCTGATGTATCTGCTTCAATGCTCCTCGCATAGCCACTCCGGCACAACGGATCTATCAGAGTCTGCAAAGTACGGCACCGCAGCGACCGCGCCGATGAGCCCCTGTCCGTCCATCACGATCTCCAGCCCCGCGCTCCTCGCAGCGTTCAGAGCATCCTCGTAGCTCACCCTCTCCAGTCTGCATCGCTTTGCATATCCGAGCAGCATGGATGGGTCGAAGCTCCTGCACACCACCATCCCGGTCTCATCAGAGACCGTGTATCTTTCAAGAAGCCTCCTGAAATCCTCTACCATCTCCCTCTCTCTTCCGGGGATGCATGCGAACTCCACCGCGGTAGAGACGCAGTTCTGTGTCTTCGTTGGCACCGGAAAGAGCTGGACGAGCGAGTGCGAGATGTACCTCGCTTCGTATCTGTCGACCTTCTCCGAGATGTTATGCACAAGCGACCATGTCGCCCCAGTGGTCTTCGAGTCCGTGTTGTCAACCCCGATCACCAGGCGCTCCCTTCTCGGGACAACAATGGTTCCCGTCGCCACCCTCCCCCCACCGGCCTCTGTTGTTCTTGATCTCAACACATCTCCAGCCCTCGCCCTGGTGAACGTGGCACCGACACCACCTCCGCCGAGGCCTGTATAGGTAATCTCGACCTCATCGCCTCTCACAAATACTGATGAAATTCCAGCAGACCTTCTCGAGGATATGAGATCCAGATCCACCTCTCCCGTTCTGACGAGATACCTGAACCACTCTCCAAGGTTTCTTGAGGACACAACCAGCGGACCCTTGCTGTAGTGGTACCTGGCCCATGCAGAGCCGCCATAGCAGCTGGACCTCTCAAGTATCTCCACCATATCCCCGGACGGGCTGGAGATGGCATGGATCTGCCTGTACGCCACCACGTAGGGATCATCCAGATCGAAGACCACCCAAAGCACCTCTCTTTCCAGCTCCTGGATATTCTCCATGAAAGAGCTTTACAGCCACATGATCTTGCGTGAATCTGCACACCATGTACACGTTCCCCCTTCTGGCACGTCTATCCCTTCGCATCTGCTGTCCGTGCCGACCCAGGAGCGAGGAGGTTCATGCGCCCTGCAATACATGCCGTGCAGCTTCATTGAGATCAGCAGATAGCCACAGATTCATGAGGCTTTCCCCCTGGAATGGCGATTCGTGATAAAAATTTCAGCGAATCGAAGCCACACCCTAAATACATCAATGGGAGTGATGGCTCACCCCGTGAACGCTCCCCGCCCTGAAGGACGGGGTCTTCCCGCTTCGCTCTCTCCACTCCCAAAGATAAAAAAGCTCCGCTGGACGGGAGTTTCTCTGGCGCTCACAACCACCGGCGGAGATCAGAAAATCCCCTTGCACTCGGCCATGGAACTTCTGCCAGGCGCAGCAAAGACTTCTATGAGGATCCGCTCTGGCTGAGCAGAGCTCTGAGCTTCTGTATCCGCTCCATGGCCCTGTTAGCCTCCTTGAGCTTCTCCTCCTCGTAGTACTTCAGTATCTCCTCTATCGATGCTCTGAGCCTGTAGACCTTCACCGGCCTGCCGGTGCCATCGTTCCTCCGCACGCTCTCCTCTATCCAGTTGTGCTTCCTCAGGGTTCGCAGGGCTATGCTCACTTCTGGCTGCCGCAGATCAGATCCCCTCTCGATGTCTCGAGACGTGGCCTCCTCCACGTTTGCCAGGTAAGCAAGCATGTTCGAGACCTTTCTGGGAACCCCCAAGCTCCGAAGGATCTCGACCACCTGCATATCCCTAGAGTCGAACTTCATTACATAGGACTCCTTCATGCTACTCCCTCAAGATTGTTCCCTTCAGGATGTAAAGTGGACTTTATACTATAAATAGTTTATTTCTGTTAAATAATTCTAATCAATCTTTTTACTTTGGCACATGATATTAATAGTAAACAACATATGCGCAGTCTCTTGAGAATGAATTTGAGGGCTCTCAGGAATCCACAACATAAGAGCAAATCTCAGCATGTCTGCAGAGGGTTCTGATACCATGAGACGCAACCGCATGCGACGATTCCGAGGAGCACCTATGCATGCGCATTGTCTGGGCATCTCACACCTTCCCGATGAGGCATGGAAGCATGATCTATCTGCGATCAGCCAGTGAAAACATGTTCTCGATCTGCTGGACGCTGCTGTGTTGAATAATTAAGAGCTTTAAGGTCGATAGCTATTGATTTTTACTAGGGTTGCAATTCGTATGAATCCAGCCTATGCTATCGGATTCTCAAACATTATTCAACACAGCACTGGACGCGGCAGTTATATAAGATGCTGATGAGAGTGTGAGTGTGATGGCAACGTCTAAAACACTGCCTCCGATCCCATTTCTGCTGCTGGTACTTATCCTGCTTTTAGTGCCATCAAATGGTGTGGAGCGGGTCCGCGTCTCGGGATCCACCACCGTCATGCCCCTCGCAGAGCTCTGCGCTGAGGAGTTCAATTTCGTGCGCAGTGAGTACATGGTCACAGTCACAGCCGGCGGGTCCGGCGTGGGGATAATCGACGCTGCCGAGGGAAGAGCGGATATAGCCATGTGCTCGAGGGAGATAAAACCCTCGGAAAGGGCGCTTTATGAGAGGCCAGATCGCAGATTCAGGGAGATACTGATCGGCTACGATGCGATAGTGATAGTCGTGAGCCCGCAGATATACAACAGCGGTGTCAGGGCCCTCACAGCGACAGAGGTCAGAAGGATATATTCTGGGGAGATAAGAAACTGGAAGTCGGTCGGAGGGCCTGATAGAGAGATCATGGTGGTGGGAAGAAAGGCGGGTTCAGGCACCAGAGACACATTCAATGAGATCATCATGGGATCCGCGGCTGCTGAGACCCCGGGCGTGAGCATCGAGGCCATGGACAGCTCAGAGGTCAAGACCGCGATACTCGGGAGCGACAGGGCCATAGGCTACCTGGGATACAGCTATGTGAAGGCTGGAGGAGTGATGCCGATCGCGCTGGATGGTGTTCATCCAACGATTGATAACATAAGGAGCGGGAACTACACGCTCGCGAGGAAGCTGTACTTCTACACATTCGGCGAGCCTACCGCCGGAGCAAAAGCATTCATAGACTTCGTTCTGGGGCCAGAGGGTCGAA
Source organism: Methanothrix sp. (assembly GCF_024518575.1). GTDB lineage: Archaea > Halobacteriota > Methanosarcinia > Methanotrichales > Methanotrichaceae > Methanothrix_B. Next base: position 8,419 of record NZ_JANIHG010000016.1, read on the forward strand.
GGATAGCGGAGATGCACGGGTTCATACCGCCATGATGTGAGAGATCATTTGCGTAATGCGAGCAGCTCACGTAAAGATTGGTCATGAGCGTTCCCACGGGCACATTTGCGGGTGGATTAAGTACGAAAAGGATCGTAAGATGATGCCATAATGCTCTGAGGTGTTTGCTTGGCGAGATTTGGCGTGCACATATCGATAGCTGGTGGCCTGCATCTCTCTGTGGGAAGGGCGATCGAGCTGGGCTGTGATACGTATCAGATATTCACATCGAATCCGAGAGGCTGGAGATCGAAGCAGCTCTCAGATAATGTCATAGAGGCGTTTAAAAGCAAGCTCAGCGGCTCAGGGATATGGCCGGTTGTGGGCCACATGCCATATCTCCCAAACCTGGCCTCCCCCAGGGAGAACGTTTACTCCAGATCTGTACAGGCGCTGAAGGATGAACTGATGAGATGCAGCGCCCTGGGCATCCCGTATCTGGTAACGCACATGGGAAGCCACCTGGGATCCGGCAGAGATAGCGGCATATCCCGCATAGTCGGCGCGATCGAAGCTGCGCATTCTCATTCAGGTGGCACGAAGATCCTGCTGGAGACCACGTCAGGATCGAGGAACAGCGTCGGTGGGAGGTTCGAGGATCTCGCAGACGTCAGGGAGAGGGTGGGATCGGATCTTCTCGGCATCTGCCTCGACACATGCCACATATTCGCTGCCGGATACGATCTGAGGGATGAGGCGAGCCTGGATGAAACCCTGAGGGCATTCGACAGCACCGTTGGGCTGGGGAACCTCATGCTGATACATCTGAACGATTCTGTGGGTGATCTCGGATCCGGCCTGGACAGGCACGAGCATATCGGCATGGGCAAGATAGGACTGGACGGGTTCGCAGCGGTGATAAACGATCGCCGTCTCAGAGAGCTGCCCATGATAATGGAGACGCCTGTCGATGATAGGAGGGACGACCGCGGAAACCTTGAGGTTGTCCGCGGGCTCAGCCGAAGAGGGCCCTCATGACCAGCATCATCGCGTCCCTTGAGACCGGCTTCACAAGGTAGGTGCTCGCTCCAAGGTCGTAGCTCTTCTGTATGTCAGAATCCGCGTTGGAGCATGTCAGCATCACTACAGGTATCTTGGAGAAACGCGCGTCGCCCTTGATGCTCTTCAGCACAGCCATGCCGCCCATGTCCGGCAGGTTGATGTCGAGAAGAATGAGATCTGGGAGGTGCTCTCCTGCTCTGAACATCTCCTCAAGGATACGCAGAGCCTCCACACCGTCACCTGTGATCTGCATGTCGCCATCAAGGCCGCTCCTTCTCAGAACCTTTCTTGTGAGAAAGACGTCCTCTGGGTTGTCCTCCACAAGGAGTATCCTGAGCTTTCTCGTATCTTCAACCATAATGCAAGCACTTCTTGAGTCCATACTGCACCTGAGCTTTCTGAATCTTTTTAGCAGGCTCTTGGTCCTATATCTCAGGGTTTATCTAGTTTTCTCTGGACATCTCCACGGGAGAGAAGGACCACCCTGCTGAGGCTCACCTGGTCTTCCAGGGAGTATCCGATGGATTCGGAGAGCTCTGATGCGAAGCTCACGACCTCCTCATGTGACGGCATAGCATCTCTCGATAACCTGTATCTTGATCTGCCGAGATGCATGTACGCCTTGATCTCTATGAAGTCCGGCTCTGCATCGGCCAGAAGCCGGGCGTATGACTCGGGAGCAAACATGTTCACGCCCCTTACGAGCGTGATCCTGACAACGGTCCTGCACCTCAGATCGCGCATCAGGTCCAGGCTTTCCAGGATGCTATCCCAATATCTTCCAGAGGAGACCTTTCTGTAGGTCTCCTCATCCGGGGCGTTCAGGCTGATGTAGAGCTGCGTCGGCTCCACATCGTTCAGAGCATCCGGATTCGTGCCGTTCGTCACCAGGAAGGATGTCATCCCTCTCGCGGTTATCGCCTCGATCAGACCTCTGAGATGCGGATAGAATGTTGGCTCTCCCATGAGCGATATCGCCACATGTCTTGGCGTTGAGGCCTCCTGAAGCCTCGCGCGGTCGACGACATCTGAGCCCCAGTAACCAGACAGGATCCTCCTCTGCTCTCTTAGCACTAGCTCCAGGAGTGCATCCGGATCGGTCCACTTCTCAGGTAGCGGGAACGCCTCGTCCACAGGACGCCAGCAGTGGAGGCAGAGATGATTGCAGTGGAGCGTCGGGGTCATCTGCACGCACCGGTGGCTCTCTATGCCGTAGAAGTGATGCTTGTAGCACTGCTCTCCCCCTCTCAGGCTTCTCTTCAGCCAGAGGCAGGGCTTCGCAGCGCCCTCCCCAACAAGATGGTACCCCTGTTGCTCAAGCACTGCAGGATCCATATTCGCCTCCGTCGGCTTGCGCATATCTGTGCAGGACCGTCTTGCTATTCTGCTTCTATGTAATCCTATCTGAAACTCTCTACTGGACGTTCGCCCCACTCCTCAGATACAAGCTCTATCGCATGAGCTCTCACCTCAGAGGGGTCGCGAGGCATGCGTGCCACGCCGCTATCAATTGCGGCCGCGGCCACTGCCTCTGCCACCGCAGGAACAACCCTTCTATCCAGCGGGGATGGAATTACGCAATCCTCTCGGACAGGATCGACCAGAGATGCTATCGCCTGAGCAGCTGCTTTCTTCATGCTCTCGTTTATGTCGCTGGCCCTGACATCGAGCGCGCCGCGGAACATCCCCGGGAAACCCAGAGCGTTGTTCACCTGGTTGGGATAGTCTGACCTTCCGGTGGCAACGACCCTCGCGCCAGCCATCCTCGCCTCATCCGGCATTATCTCAGGCACTGGATTAGCCATCGCAAACACTACCGGATCCACGGCCATCCCCTCGACCATATCCCTGCTGACTATTCCGCCGACAGAGAGCCCTATGAAGACATCCGCGCCTCTCATCGCATCTCTCAGAGAGCCGGTCATTCCCTCAGGATTCGTGAGTTCGGCCAGCATTCTCTTGATCGGGCTCAGGTCCCCACGATCCCTGTGGATTATGCCCCTCCTATCGCATACCCTGATATCCCTCACCCCGAAGTCCAGGAGAAATCTCGTAACCGCAACTCCTGCTGCTCCGGCGCCTGATACAGCGACCGATATCTCCTCGAAGCTCTTGCCGACCAGCTTCAGCGCGTTTATCAGAGCAGCGACCACAACAACCGCGGTTCCATGCTGGTCGTCGTGAAATACGGGAATGTCCAGCCTCTTCTTGAGTGCCTCCTCTATCTCGAAGCATCTGGGCGCGCTGATATCCTCCAGGTTGATCCCGCCGAAGACCGGCGAGATCCTGACCACGGTCTCCACGATCTCAGCTGGATCCTTGGTGCTCAGAGCTATCGGAAAAGCATCAATCCCCGCAAGCCTCTTGAATAGAAGCGCCTTGCCCTCCATGACTGGTATCGCCGCCAGTGGACCTATGTCACCGAGGCCCAGAACCGCGGTGCCGTCTGTGACGACTGCAACCATGTTTCCCTTCGATGTGTAAATATACACATCATCCGGGTTCCTGCTTATCGCGAGGGACGGCTCTGCAACACCGGGTGTGTAGGCCAGGCTGAGATCTCCAGCATTCTTTAAAGCAACCCTGCTGCAGATGGCTATCTTGCCCATCCTGTGGTACCTGAGAGCATCATCTTTAAGCGACATCGCTGTGCATCTGGGTGTATTTGAGATAAATATTGCTGTGGATTATGACCGTGCTGGGCATGTGTCGGTTCACAAAACTGTTCTCAGCTTCAGATGGATCGAGTCGAACCATAAGTGCTCGAAGCATTCCAGCGGCGATATCTTTAGGATTGTATATGAATTTTCGATATGCAAGGCAATCTCCTCTCTGAGAGTCTCCGCTGCCATCTGCACCCCACCTTATACTTACAGTATAATGCTGAAATGTGTCCGTCATTGAGACATCTCGCCGCAGGGCAAAGACTATATCAGCATTGAGCTCAGAGTCTGATGCATGATCGGCAGGCAGACCCAGGTCGTGGACTGCAGGGAGAGCATGGGGCTGGCCAAGGGCGGTGGGCTCGCACAGAGAGGCACACTCTCAGAGGCGGCGAGGCCGGACGTTATAGCGATCGCGATGTCTCCGGGAAGGAGGCACATCACAAAACCGGTCTGCGAGATAACCTACGGTCTCAGAAGGGAGGGCATACAGACGAGCGTTCTTGTCCTGGAGGCCGGGACAGGCGTTCCGGAGTCCTTCCCCCAGGCATCGAGGGGCTACGGTCCAACATTCGGTTTGACCCCGAAGGAGATCGAGCAGATAGAGAGGCACAAGATCGCCGTGATACACCTCGGCAACGTGAAGTCGCATGTCATCTACAAGACGAGAGACATCCTCGCGTTTGTGGATATCCCCGCTGTCGTCGTATCCCAGTGCCCAGTGGACTTCGAGGACTTCGCAAAGGAGGGTGTGAAGACGCGGGTCGTCATGCCACCGAAGAGCAAGCAGGTCACAAGGGGTACTGTTGTGGATATCGTCACAGGAGTGACAAGAGGGGCGACATGTGGCAGGAGCAAGCTCAACACCCTTGCTAAGGTCCTGAACAGGCATCTCGCTGAAATGGGTTCAAAGAGAACCGAGTGATCCTGCTTGAAGTACGTGGTGCTTCTCGGTGATGGAATGGCCGACTGGCCGCTGGAGGCTCTGGGCAGCAGGACGCCCCTCCAGGCCGCGCACAAGCCGAACATGGATTCCATCGCCCGCATCGGGAGATGCGGTCTCGCCAGGACGGTGCCTGAGGGCATGACCCCTGGTAGCGATGTGGCAAACCTCTCCATAATGGGATACGATCCGAGGAGGTATTACACAGGCCGTGCCCCTCTCGAGGCTGCTGCCATGCGGATACCTCTCGGGGAGAACGAGATCGCGTTCAGATGCAATTTCGTCACCGTGACGAATGGCATAATGGACGACTACAGCGCCGGTCATATTACATCTGAGGAGGGCGCTGAGATAGCGAGATCCCTGAAGGAGGTTGTACCGGGCGGGAGGATATATCCTGGAGTGAGCTACAGGAACATCGTCGTTTTAACGACATGCAGGGATGCGGTTTGCACGCCACCACATGATATAATGGGCAGACCGATATCAGATCATCTCCCCAGAGGGGATGATGCGCACATTCTCATAGATATAATGGAGAGAGCCAAGCCGCTGCTCGATAACCATCCTGTAAATCGCAGGCGTGTGAGCATGGGTTTGAAGCCCGCAAACATGATCTGGCTCTGGGGGCAGGGGCCTGCTCCATCGATGCCCAGGTTTCATGACATCTACGGGTTGAGGGGCGCGGTGATCTCAGCGGTCGATCTCCTGAAAGGGCTGGGCGTCTACGCTGGCTGGCGCGTGATCGATGTTCCGGGGGCGACGGGCACGATCGATACTAACTACGCTGGCAAGGTCGAGGCAGCGCTAAAAGCGCTTGTGTCGGTGGACATGGTATATCTCCATATAGAAGCGCCGGACGAGGCCGCACACTCAGGGGATGTGGAACAGAAGATAAGAGCGATAGAGCTCTTCGATGAGAGGGTGGTTGGCCCGATGATCAGTGGCCTGAAGAGTTCTGGAGAGGCGTGGCGTGTGCTCCTTCTCCCGGATCATCCCACGCCCATAAAGATAAGGACACACTCCACAGACCCGGTGCCATTCGCGATAGCTGGGTCCGGAATAGATGCGGATTCTGTCGATGCGTTCGACGAGATCTCAGCGTCGAGGGGAAGCTATGGGGGTGTCGAGGGCACTGACCTCATCAGGCTGCTCATCGCGGGATGATCTGCAGCTCTACCTCAAGAGGCAGATCGAGATGAGAGGGCTCAGATGCTGCCTGAGAAGGAGGGCATCCCTCGGAACAGGCGCGTCTAAACTATTTATATAGGATATCCTTATACATGATGTAGGCTGATGGACGATATGGAGCTGCTCAGCAAATTAAAAATGATTGAGGTGATAGGCTGCATCAGAAAGATGTTGATGAGGCTGTTGTAACGAGGGTCAGGGTCCCTCGCAAGCAGAACAGGGAGGTATTCGGGTACGTGGAGAGCCTTCTGGGCTCAAACCGTATCAAGGTAAGGTGCATGGACGGCCAGACGAGGATCGCCAGGATCCCGGGAAAGATGAAGAAGCGGATATGGATCCGCGAGGGCGATGTCGTAATAGTGGTCCCGTGGGAGTTTCAGGACGACAAGGCAGACGTGATATGGAGATACACCGGACCTCAGGTCGACTGGCTTGAGCGCAAGGGATATCTCAAATCAACCCCATGAAGCGAAGGAAAGAGGAGGAGCTCGACGCGCGTATCGATCTCTTCCGCAGACGCATCAAGGATGCAAACGATTTGAAGGTAAGGGATGACGTTTTTGATACGCGCACCCTTATGAACCTCTACTACCTATCAAAGAAGGGCTACGTCGAGGCCCTTGGGGGCTCGATCAGCCGTGGGAAGGAGGCAAACATATTCCACGCGCTCGGCCGGGGAGGCAAGCACCTCGCCCTGAAGATCTACAGGGTCGCTACAAGCGACTTCAAGGCGATGCAGGACTACATCCTGGGGGATCCGAGGTTCAGAAGCGTGAAGGGCAACAAGCGCAGCCTTGTGAACGCCTGGACCAGGAAGGAGTACAGGAACCTGCTCAGGGCAGAGGAGGTCGGCGTGCGTGTCCCGCACCCATACACTGTCAGGGAGAACATCCTGGTCATGGATCTCGTCGGCACCGACGGAGTTGCGGCGCCCCTTCTCAGAGAGGTGGAGCTTGAGAAAGAGGAGGCGGAGCGCGTCTACAGGAGGATCGCGGATTACGTTGTCCTCCTCCACAACCGCGCGGGGCTCGTCCATGCGGATCTGAGCGAGTTCAACATACTCTATGATGGGGAGCCTGTGGTGATAGACATGGGCCAGGCTGTGACGCTCGACCACCCGAACTCGATGGAGTTTCTCAAAAGGGATATATCCAATCTGGTGAGATTCTTCAGGGAGCGTTACGGCGTAGGATCTGAGGATGAGATCTGGAGCAGGATAGAATCAGAGAATGAAGATACAGATAGAGGTTCTTAGATGAATATAAAGATCCCCAGCGACAGGATCGGCGCAGTGATAGGCCCGAACGGAGAGACGAAGAGATACCTGGAGGAGAGGTGCAAGATATCGCTTGATATAGACAGCGAGAGCGGTGTTGTCACCGTGACCTCTCAGGGGGATGCTCTGGACGCCATGAAGGCCATGGATGTCCTCAGGGCAATAGCGAGGGGTTTCTCGCCAGAGCGGGCATTTGCACTGCTGGATGATGACATGCTCATGCTCGATGTTCTGGATCTCTCGAGCCTGGCCGCGACTAAGAACGACATGATCCGGATAAAGGGCAGGATCATAGGCAAGGAGGGCAAGACCAGGGAACTGATGGAAAGCCTGACAGGGGCCAGGATCTCCGTCTACGGAAAGACGGTCTCCATCATCGGGTACCCTGAGCAGATAAAGGTCGTGCGCTCTGCGCTCGAGATGCTGATCGATGGTGCGCCCCACGGCAACGTTTACAGCTTCCTTGAGAGGAAGCGGAGAGATCTCCTGGAGATGGAGCTCTGAAATGGATTTCAGCAGCGAGCAGTGGCTCATTCTGATCGTGCTGGCTCTGGGGCTGCTCTCTCTCCTGGGAACAGCTCTCGGCGGTGAGAGGGGGATCAGCAGCTGGGGGCCTGTGATATTCGTGAGAACGACCAGGGGTCTCGGCCTGCTCGACAGGCTTGCAGGTGCGAGGCGTTTCTGGCGTTTAACAACGACACTCTGCATGCCTCTCGTCCTTGCGGGAATGGTCTATTTTATGCTCCTGCTGCTTCTGATGGTCTATGTGATGTGGAGGGCGCCACCAGAGCCAGGGAGCTACAGCTCCCCGCGGAACGTTCTGCTCATACCCGGAGTCAATCAGTACATACCGCTCGTCTGGGGATGGGTTGCTCTCTCCGTCACGATAGTGGTTCATGAGCTCTCACATGGAATCATGTGCAGGGTCGAGGGGATACGGGTAAAATCGATGGGCGCGATATTTCTGCTCTTCCCGATAGGCGCCTTCGTCGAGCCGGATGATTCCGAGCTCTTCGGGGACGATAAGAATCCCCCAAAAGCGACACGACATGCGAGGATGAGAATACTATCCGCCGGCGTCATCGCGAATTTTCTGGTAGCTGCTCTGGCGCTGTCTCTCTTCTTCGGACCCGTCATAAACGCGTTATCTCCAGTCGACAGGGTCGTCGTTGTGAGCGTCGAACCTGAAAGCAGCCCCGCAGGCGATCTCCGCGCGGGAATGGTTGTATCAGGCGCAAGCAGCCTTGAGGAGATTTACAGGATCGCGTCAGAGGGCAGATCCCTGGAGCTTTTCGATGACACCTACAGAACAACGATCTCCGGAGAGCCGGTTCTGGGGGTGCTCGTAGTTGACACATTTGACGTATCGCCGGCGAAGGACGCCGGAATGCCAGATGAGTTCGTGATCACAGAGATAAATGGTACCAGAATCGAATCTCTCGAGAGCTTCAGGGATTACATGAACTCCACATCTCCTGGACAGGTTTTGAAAATAAACACAACAAGGGGATCGTACAGCGTGAAGCTCGCACCAAAGGGCGATGGGACCGGCATGATAGGGGTTGCGATCTCTGGCACAGCGCTCTACATCGATGGAGTTATCCTTCAGGAGTTCCAGGCGGAGAGGTTCCTGTCGCTCATGAGATCGATCCCCTCAAGCGGGTTGAGGGGTTTCAACACGCTCATGGGATTGCCGTTTGCGGGCATTGGGGGATTCACATCAGATGGCTTCCAGGGCTTCAGCGGATCGATGCTGTATCTCTTCGAGCCGGCCGGCTGGGCAGAGCCACTGGGTGATAAAATATTCTGGATCGCCAATCTCCTGCTCTGGATAGGCTGGATCAACATGTACGCGGGGCTCTTCAACTGCCTGCCGACGATACCGCTCGACGGAGGCCACATAGTCCGCGACATGATCCGTACGCTCCTCGACAGGGTGATGAGCGAGAGGAGAGCCGAGCGGTTCACAAGAGGCATCGTGGCCGCGCTATCATGGCTCGTGATATCCTCACTGATCTTCACCGTTCTCGGTCCGTACCTAGCTCACGGGATACCGCTCTGAGAGCAGGCGGGCCACAGCAAACGCGGGAAATACATCTGACAATCTTTCAGTGTATATCTCCGAGAGGCGGATGCACTCAAGACCTGCGCGCTCGCATGCCGCCTCAACAATGAACTCGCCCACGCCGGCTGCAACAACCCTCCTGATTTTATGCCTCTCAGCTATTCTGGATATACCATTGAATATGATCGAGATCTGCCGGGATTTCGCCTGCGCTGCGATCGAGAGCGCCCCATCCTCCCCGAGCTCATCCAGATCCGAGCAGACGGTCCTCGCGAGTCTTCTGAGAGCTCCCTCACGGCTCTTCGGCCCGCCGTCCGGAGTCTCGCATGAATATGCATCCGGTTCTATATCACCCAGCGCTAGGTACGCATCTGCTGTAATTGAGAAGAGCTCGGATGAGAGCGGTGCGGAGCCCTCGGATAGATCGACGCACGGGAGCAACGCTGCGAGGTTTGTGCGCAGCACCCCTGTGTATATCAGCTCACCGCGCATCAGCCTCTTCAGATCAGTATAGCCAAAGAGCAACCGGTCCACCACAGGTACGATATCAGTGGTTGTCGAACCCATGTCAACTAAGATGCATTCCCCTATATCTCTGAGCAGTAGACTGACGGATGCGGACCAGTTTGCAGCAGCTAGATCCATGGCGATCTCTCTTGAAACGCTCTCATGAAATCCGCTCAGACCCCAGAAGTGGACCGGGCACTCAAACGCCCTTTCGACCTCAGACGCTATGAATATCACCCCCTCTCTCCTGCTCTCAAAGCAGTCCGCCAGCTCGCCGGTCATTACCACGCCCACCGCATCAGGCTTCAATCTGGAGTTCAGGCCAGCAAGATGCTCACCAAGCGGGCATCTCTTCCAGAGGGGGAGGTACCTGATCTCCGCAAACCGTCCATCTGAGCTCGCCGCCTTTGTGTTCGCCCCGCCAATATCGACTCCGAGAATCACACTTCTGCAGGCATATCCTTACCATAAAAGCTTTAGGTATGAAGCCCATGGAGTTTCCGGAGATTCATCATGGCTGCTAAGGAGATGTACCCTGAGCCCACCTTTCTGGAATGCGGGTTCGCCGATCTGGATTACAGTGTAGTCCAGCGGGGGATCTGCTGTCTGTGCGGCACCTGTATAGCCCTCTGTCCCAGGATCGGGCAGCAGAATCGAAAGCCAACACTTATGGAGTACGATCCCCTCTGTGGTTTATGCTATGCATACTGCCCGAGAAGCTTCTTCGAGATGCCGTTCTTTGAGAGGAAGCTCTTCGGGAGATCCAGGGGGTCTGACGAAGCCCTGGGGGTATACCGGAGCGCGATGGCCGCCAGGGCAACGCCAGTTCGCGGCAAGGTTCAGGATGGCGGGGTTGTAACCGCCCTTCTTGTCCACGCGCTCGAGACCGGCGTGATCGACTGCGCAGTTGTTACCGATAGGAACTCGAGGTGGCAGACGATACCCAAAGTCGCAACCACGCCGGAGGAGATTATTGCAGCTGCAGGCACCAAGTACACCATAACCCCGAGTGTTGTCGGCGTTCAGATGGCCATAGACAAGGGCTTCACAAAGATCGGGTTCACGGGGACGCCCTGTCAGATACAGGCGCTTCGCAAGGCCCAGCTTCTTGAGGAGCCATACCAGTTCGGCCAGGATAAGATCTCCCTCCTGATCGGTCTCTTCTGCATGGAGAACTTCGATTACCAGAGGCTCATGACCGGTCTGGTGAAGGAGAAGATGAATCTGCAGCCCACAGATATCGAGAGGTTTGAGATACAGAGAGGCATGTTCAGGGTCATCTCAAAGGAGGGCGTGAAGGAGGTGCCCCTCCAGGAGACTGATGAGTTCACATGGGCTGGATGCGGTCCGTGCTTCGACTTCACAGCCGAGCTTGCGGATGTCTCTGTGGGCAGCGTTGGATCGCCGGGCGGATGGTCCACGGTGCTCGTGAGGACCGATGCAGGTGAGAAGATCTACAGATCCGCGCTCGCCGCAGGCGTGATCGAGGAGAAGGCGCTGACGGATAAAGGCATGGCTCTCATGAAGAGACTTGCATCCGAAAAGGTCTCCAGATTCGAGGATTATGCATCCAGATGCAAACTGAATATAAAGAGGATCTGAGAGTCTCTGGCAGGCCGTTGCGAAAATAGTAATGGGTTGATGGGAAGATCGTATGCTTTCGATAGGGCTTGCTGGAAAGCCGAACGCCGGGAAATCGACGTTCTTCAAGGCTGCCACTCTGGCGGATGTCGAGATAGCGAACTATCCGTTCACAACCATCGATGCCAACCACGGCGTCTCGTACGTGAGGGTGAGGTGCCCATGTGTCGATCTAGGCATCGAGGGCGGATGCGGCAGATGCATCAATGGGAGCAGATTCGTGCCGGTGGAGCTCATAGACGTCGCAGGGCTGGTCCCGGATGCTCATCTCGGGAGGGGTCTCGGAAATGAGTTTCTTGACAGCCTCCGCCTGGCAGAGGCCGTGATCCACGTGCTCGACGCATCAGGATCCACAGATGCGGAGGGAAATCCCGTCGGCGTCGGAAACTACGATCCTCTGAGGGATGTGGAGTTTCTCAAGCACGAGATAAGCATGTGGCTCTTCGGGATCCTGGAGAGGAACTGGGCAAAGCTGATGCGCCAGTACACCTCGGAGAAGGCGAAGCCGGAGCAGATCATATACGAGCAGCTCGGTGGCGCTGGCGTATCCGATAAGGATGTGCGATGGGCCCTCTCCCGCATGGACTCAGATCCCGCGAGCTGGAGCAAGGATGATCTCAAGAGATTCGCGGAGCTTCTAAGGCAGTCCAGCAAGCCGATGATCATAGCGGCGAACAAGATCGATCTCGCGCCCAGGGAGAACATCCGGAGGCTCATGGAGCTCGATGATATCGTCGTGCCTGTGAGCGGTGCTGCGGAGATCGCCCTCCGGATGGCCGATAAGGCAGGCGTTATAAGATACCTGCCAGGTGATCCCGATTTTGAGATCGTGGGCGAGCTGACCACGGCTCAAAAGGCCGGCCTGGAAAAGATAAGAGCTCTCCTCAAGGAGTTTGGTTCCACAGGAGTGCAGGAGTGCATCAACCGCGCTGTCTTCGATCTCCTCGACTACATAACAGTCTACCCGGTGGAGGACGAGAACAAGTTCACCGACAGAAACGGGGTGGTCCTGCCGGATGCGTACCTGATGAAGAGAGGATCCACAGCGCGCGATCTCGCGTACAGAGTCCACACAGACCTGGGTGAGAGCTTCCTATTCGCGATAGATGCACGCAGGAAGCTGCGTGTCGGGGAGAAGTACGAGCTCAAGGACGGGGATGTTATAAAAATAGTGGCGACCAAATGACCCCAATTCGGTTCGGGTGATCAGCAATTAGGCAGGAATCCTTTAGGCGATCAGTGCCAGGGGCAGGGCTGGTGCTGCACTAACTCATCATGCGTCTTTGGCTTCAACAGCAGATGAGGAAAATCTGGACATGCTGCTCAGAGGATCTAGGCTGGGAGATATCTCCGGGGAGGTGCTGGATTTCATCTCCTCCAGGGATGCGGATTTGTGGATAGCAGAGGCTGACGTTCTTGTGGACATGGCGCACCTCCTGATGCTTCACGAGAGGGGGCTGATACCGCGGGAGGACTGCGCCAGGATACTCACGGCGCTGAAGGAGCTGCTCGCAGAGGGTTTTGATCTCCTCGGCGAGGGAGAGGATATACATGAGGCGATCGAGGCCTATGTAATAGAGCGCGTGGGGCCGGCCGGCGGCAGGATGCACACAGCGCGATCCAGGAACGATGAGGTGGCCACATGCATCCGAATCGCTCTGAGAGAGCAGATGCTCGGCATCATGGAAGAGCTCATCCAGATGATAGATGCGCTGGTACGGATCGCAGATGAGACCCGGGAGCGCATCATCCCCGGGTACACGCACCTGCAGCACGCTCAGCCCACGACCCTCGCACATCATCTTCTTGCGCATGCAGACGCTCTGATGAGAGATCTCGAGAGGTTTGAGGACGCATACGACAGGGTCAACCTCAGCCCTCTGGGAGCAGCTGCATTTGCATCCACCGGATTCAATATTGACAGATACATGACATGCGAGCTCCTCGGGTTCTCCGGGATTGTGGAGAACAGCATGGATGCCGTGTCAAGCAGAGACTTCGCTCTTGAGGTCCTATCAGACACATCGTTACTGATGATCAACCTGAGCAGGATCGCAGAGGAGATCATACTCTGGTCGACCTCGGAGTTCGGATATTTGGAGGTGAACGACCTCTTCGCCTCGACGAGCTCGATAATGCCGCAGAAGAAGAATCCAGATACGGCTGAGCTTGTAAGGGCGAAGAGCGGAACTGCCATCGGATCTCTTGTGGGCGCGCTGAGCATATGCAAGGCTCTCCCGATGAGCTACAACAGGGATCTGCAGGAGCTCACGCCGCACTTATGGCGCGGGATTGGAGCTGCGAGAGCATCGCTGAGGGTAATGAAGGGATGTGTATCAACGCTCAGGTTCAACTTTGAGAGGCTCGAGAGATCATCCACAGAGGGATTCACGACAGCCACCGAGCTTGCGGATTCCATGGTTAGAATCACAGGGATGCCCTTCAGAACAGCCCACCAGATTGTGGGCAGGCTTGCACGCCTTTCAGGGAAACCCAGCCTCGAGGACCTCGACAGGATAGCCCTGGAGGTGGCAGACCTTCGGCCGAGCCTCATGGGGTTCACTGCTGAAGATCTCGAGCGCGCCCTCGATGCGAAGAAGAACATCTCGATGCGCGCCAGGCCAGGCGGTCCTGCGCCTGAGGAGGTCTCAAGGATGCTGGATGCCAGGAAAAAATACCTGGAATCAGCCTCATCCAGGCTCGCAGAGAGGCGCTCAAGGGTCGAGTCTGCGATAAGTCACCTGATGGAGATCGTCGATCTCACAGTGAAGTCTTCCTGAAGAGGCTTTCCGCCTGCTGCGATCCCTGGAAATCTCAAATCACTGCTCTATCGCCGCCAAATGGGAGAACAATTTGATAATCAGCGCGCTCAAGACTTGCATCAACGTAAGGGAGCATTTTCCGCATCGCTACTGCTACTTCTTCTCATGCACCTCGCACGTTCCGATCTGGCAGGCCCTGCATACCTCCCTCTTCTCGTCCAGCTCGCGTGTGGCGGTTGCGAGCACGCTCGCATTGACCAGATTCGCCGCCAGGAACATCGCAGCAGCTATCTCCTCATCGCTTACCCCCATACGTGATGCAACTCGAATATGCATCTCCAGGCAGTGGCTGCATCTTATGGCAGCGCTGACAGCGATGGATATCAGCTCGATCGTCTTCATGTCGAGCTTCGAGCTGCGCACGATCGCGTTGTTGTGAAGAACCTTTGTCACGAGGAGCTCAGGGCTGTCCTTCATGAAGTGAAATATGTAGGGCACCTCTCCGTAGATCTTCTCGATCGTCTTTATCATATCCTCAGCAGATCTCTCCACGCCCTTCTCAAGTATGCCCTTCAGTTCGTCCTCAAGCATGCTCTCAAAACACCATCCCTGTCTCAGATTCAGGAAGAATCCTGACGAGCGTGTAGTTCTTCATCCTGGAGGGCAGTATTTTCGCGATCTCTTTTAGCGTAACCCCCTCGTCGAACCTCACATCTCCTATAGCCTCGTGGTACTCATCGTATGGAAGCTTTATCCTGCATCCCGTCAGGTTCAGAGCGATCGGCAGCGGGGAGTACGATCTCTCGATATCAGGAACCTGCTCGCGAACCACGTCCATGACTCTTGGTGGAGATGTCGTCAGCGGATCCTTCTCGATATCAGCGCGCATCTTGTCAAGAGCTCTGCCCACAGCAGCTACAATCCTGTCCAGATTTCCAATTTCGTTCGCCTTCTTGGATCTGTGAGCTATCCTCCCCACAGAGGAGACATACTCGAATGCGTACGGCATCTCTCCCTTGGGTATCTCAGGCCCGCCTGTGACTACCACAGGGATGTTTATGCCCTTGTACAGCTCCTCCTTCTTGATTATGCATTTTGCGAAGTTCCCGAAGAGAAATACAGCCACATCATGCTCGTTTATAAGGGCAGTCTCATATTCGTTTATCTGGGCTATCTCGCGCCCGACACCCCGTGCCAGGCCGATCATGTTGGTCTTCGAGCCGTTCCGCCTCAGGTACTCAGCGATATCACACGCTGTGTGCGGGAGATGGTGTATCGCCAGGGTCGGGGTCACAACCGCGACCTCTGTTCCGGCAAGCGGAGCGCGGGTCAGCTCTCCTCGCAGCTCCTTTGTGAGATCCTCCAGGATCTTGAGATCCTCAGCCGGCACGAGCAGGAGCAGGATCACCTCGCTCTGCGTCACGTTCTTCTGGAGCAGGTAACCGCCGAGATCCTCGACAAGCTCTATGACCAGGTCGTGCTTGTAGACGCCGCCGGTAAACATCACAGGTTCAAGCATTCTCCATACCCCTGATCTTCTCCCTGACCTCCTCGATCAGCTCCGGTGTTATCGTCTCCTCAGAGGCGATGAAGAGGAAGGAGTCCTCGGTCATCTCGTTCCTTCTGTTTCTGAACCCCTCGGGCGCTATTCTTATCAGAGCATCGGTGAGGTCCCTCCTGAACTCAGCGTCCACATCAGTCACAATCAGATCAGCCGGGCTCACATCAGAAGATACCGTGAGAAGGTCCCTGTCCGGCTGCTCCACCCTGTCCCGCCCGTACTTCTCCCAGAGGACCTTGAGCATATCTGCGAGGTGCTCCTCCTCGTTCACCTTCACCTGGTAGCCCTCCTGGGTCTTGACCACATCAGCGACATCACCAACCCTGAGGGGGGGAAGTGAGCCGCGCAGCATGCCGTACACGGCAAAATATGGCTTCTCTATATCAACGTAAACGTAAAGCCTGCCTATGGACCTGACCAGGCCCAGGTCCTGGAGTATGTCGAGTATGATCTCGCGGTACTTCCTGGCGCCGAACTCCTCTCCTGGAGCCTCCACCTTGTAGACCTCGAGGGGATCCATATCAGACCTCCAGCAGCCCTGAGACGAGAAGAGCAGCGCCGACAGCTCCAATGTACTGGGCGTGGTCCGGCACGATGACCTTTATCCCCAGCAGTTCCTCCATCGCTCTGGGAAGCCCCTCGATGAGGGATGTCCCTCCGACCATGATCACAGGTTGTTTCACC
Organism: Methanothrix sp.; assembly: GCF_024518575.1. Taxonomy (GTDB): domain Archaea; phylum Halobacteriota; class Methanosarcinia; order Methanotrichales; family Methanotrichaceae; genus Methanothrix_B. The sequence goes on from NZ_JANIHG010000016.1 coordinate 24,753, forward strand.
TCGACCTCCTGGAGCTGCTGCTCGAAGACCTGCTCAGCGACGCTGTGGCATGCTGCCATCGCGACATCCTCAGGCCGCGCGCCCTTCGAGAGGCTGTTGACGAGGCTCTGTGTGCCGAAGACTATGCAGTAGCTGTTCATCGGCACGCTCTTGTATGATCCTTTCAGAGCGAGCTTGCCCAGCTCTGTTATGTTGACACCCAACCTTCTCGCGGTCAGCTCCAGGAACCTTCCGGATGCGCCCGCGCATATACCCCCCATCGTGAAGCTCCCGGGCACACCGTCCTGGACGGATATCGCCTTGTTGTCCATACCGCCTATGTCTATCACTGTGGCAGGGCCCTTCTGGGCGTTCGCGAGGAAGACAGCGCCCTTGGAGTTCACAGTGATCTCCTCCTGGACCAGCTTCGCATCGAAATGTTTGCCGATGAGGAATCTCCCGTATCCGGTGACGCCGATGCCCTGGATCTCCTCGCGTTTCACTCCAGACTCCTGGAGGGCCTGCTGGAATGCCTCCTCCGCGCTGTTTATGACCTCTGTCGTCGGCACCCAGCCACGGCCTATGATCTGGTTGTCGCGCATTATCACGGCCTTTGTGGTCGTAGAGCCGGAGTCTATACCGGCTGTGAGACCTGTCTGCCGCTCCCTGGCGAGCAGCCCCCTCATCCTGGCTGTTGTCACCAGAGCCTCCATTCTTGTTAGCAGGGTCTCTGCTGTTGTCCTCTCCGTGAACGAGTAGCTCAATACCGGGAGCCGCGAATGCTCGTGGATGTATCGCCTCACCTCTCCCCGAATTATGGCGCCCTCAGCGCATCTAAAACATGTCGCGACGAAAACAGCATCTGCCAGATCTGGATTCTGTACCAGCCTGGTCGCCCTGGCCATTATCAGGTTGAGGTCCCCACTCGGAACTGATACGCCGAAGCGCTTCTCCACATCCATCACATCCTCGAGTGAGACCTCTGGCGAGATCATCTTCGCGCCAACGATCTCAGCTGCCCTCTCAAGCTCCTTCTGGATGCCGCTGTACTCAGCGCCGCATGAAAGCTGGGCGATCCTGATCATTTGAGACCCTCCAGGAATACCCTGATCTCATGAACGAAGCGTCTGGCTTCTCCATCATCCCTCGGGTACTTGAGCTCTATGAACGGAATTCCCTTGATCTTGATCAGCAGCCTTGTGAGCTCGTTCGTCCTGGCACATCCGGTGCATCCCACAAGACAGTTGCTGTCCTCAACTATTATCGCGGCCTCAGCCTCATCTATCATCGGCCCTATCAGAGACATCCGTCCGCGAACTCCTGAGGGCACATCGACAGCTGCGTATTTCAGGCCCTTCTTCGGGTCCTCGGGTGTGATGTTCAGCGGAGGTGACTCCAGACTTGGCGTGTCTATCTTCTTCCTGATCTCGTTCGCCATCACCAGGGGTTTGTGCCCCATCCTCTCGACGAGATCCGCGAGTATCGTGCTTGTGGGGGGGTAGACAATGACTTTGACCATCAGGATTCCTCAGGCAAATTCATCCTTAATAATTTCTACAAGTCTCTCCATGCTCACGGGCATCTTCTCAGTGGCAGCCTCTGGCATAGGCGCGTTTTTGCTCTCAGCCTCAAGAGCTCTCGATATCATGGGGAGCATCTTCGACTCGCACTCAAGCATGAAGAAGCCAGGCCTCGGCCCGCCACCACGGTGCCCTCTGCATCTTCTGGGATCTCCCGGCGGGAACCCACGGTCCTTTATGAATATCCCGTTCGGATCCATGGCCCTTATCTCCCTGACGAGATCATTGATCTCGTCCTCCTCTCCGTTTATGATCACTCCGAAGCAGGTCTCTTTGACATGAACGTCGCGCTTCGATCCGTAGATGTGCATGGCGATGTCAGAGGGGAGTATATCAGACTCAGGAGATGTTATCACGTACTTTGTAACCCTCATCCTTTCTCCTCCATGACATAAACGATCTCCCCCTCATTCACATCCCTGAGTTTATCGAGATCGATGACTCTGCCGATGATGTTCGTGCCCTCGAACTTCTCCCCTGACGGCCCGTATCTCTTGTCCTCAACGAACTTCACTCCGATCAGCCCTGTCCTCTTGGCCGCCTGGTTCGTGACGCCTATAGACCCAGCTGGTACAGGCCCAGTCGGCTTGTTCTCCGGAAGCAGCTCCTTGTATCTGAGCGCATCTATAACCGGCTTGAAGAGAACCGTGTTCTCATAGACGAAGAAGACGGGGAGAGGCCCGACTGGGCGCTCCTTGAGCCCCACCACATGCCTGAAGTAGTCCAGGGTCTTCGGGGCCAGATCGTCATAGAGCTCTATTCTGACAAGCCTGGACGACGGTATGGCCTTCAGCGATACCTTGCCGGACTTCAGAACCTCCATCGTGGTCGTCGGGTTCTGCTCGATGACTACAGCATCATCTCCGGAGTATCCATCGAAAGATGGCTCAATCCCCCTGGCCCTGGCGAGCTCCATCGCCTCCTTGAGTGGGGTTCCCAGCACCATGAACCTCTCAGGCCTGACCTTTGCGGTGAGGCGCTGGCCGGCGGATGCAAGCTTGAGGAGGTCCAAACCCGCAGTGACCCTGCCAACGACAGAGTGGTTCGGATTTGATGTCCTGTCAGCCTTGTAGATGAATATGTGGCCAAGTCCACGTCCGCTGATCCTGACTGTAACCGCACCCTCCAGCCGCGGCTCCCTGTGCTCGAACTCTATCGGCTCGCCCTTGAGGACATGTGAGGAGACGTAGGAGCTCGAGACCGCATCCACCTTCAGAGCCCCGTCCTTCGTCGCTGCAAGGAAGAACTCCGCCCCCTTGGGGGCATCCTCGATGAGCTCCACCTCGAACCGCGAATAGATCTCCATTCCATCAGCTAGAGGAAACGACATTTCAGTTGTGACAAGCTTCTCAGTCAGATCCTCCCACTCGACGATCGGCTCCACCCTCAGTATCCTGTCATTCCTCTCCAGCCTGTCGAGGATGTTCTTCCCGCCGACGACCCTCGCGAAGACCCCTCTGTTGTCAGATGGCACACCATAGACCGCGGAATGCCTGCGCTTGATGAAGATCAGCTGCGACTTATCGCTCTCGAAGCCGCTGGCGCCGAGGAGCACGTCAAACCTGCTGTACTCATGTGTGCCCCTGCCGGGAGATATCGATGATGGAAAGTTCCCGAATGCAACAGCACCTGAGTCAGACCACCTCCCCTCCAGGCCTGCGATCCTCTCGACGGCCTCATGCCACGCGTCCTTCAGGCCAGTATCCAGGAGATCGATCCTTATCCTGCCCTTGGTTGTGACAAGCCAGTAGGAGTCTGTGGCCTTGGCCTTCTCCCCGCGCCCCTTTATGATGCCGATCACAGCCCCTGGCGATACTGCGGAGCTGGCAGCATCGAGCGCCTCGCCCAGAGTGGCCCCATCCCTCAGAGATATCTCCGACCCATCTACTCTGACCCTCATATGCCTCCTTGCCGCCGGAAATTCCGGCAATCAAGCTGAAGATCAACTCCCCAGCATCTCGCGCTCCTCTTCCTCTGTGAGCAGCTTCAAGACCTCAGATGGAACGCCGATAGAGACTGCTCTCCCATTCCTCATAAGCATAGCGCGATCGCACACGTTGTTGACGAAGTCCATGTCATGGCTAACTATGACAAAGGTCTCCTCGAGCTCATCCCTCGCGCTGAGGATCGACTTGCTCACCTCTATCTTCGTTATCGGGTCCATCGTGCCGGTGGGCTCATCAAGAACGACTATCCTGGGCTCTTTTATCAGTACCTGAGCCATGGCAACCCTGTGCCGCTCGCCCTCGCTGAGCTCGTCCGGATATTTGTTCAGAATCATCTCAGCCTCGTCATCTGTGAATCCGACGGTCGTTAGCGTGTGAATCGCCTTCCTCTCGCCCAGCTCATATGGAAGCGAGAGTCCTATCGCCTCTGTCAGGTTCTCTATGACGGTTCTGTAGGGGTAGAGCGTGTACTCCTGATGCAGGACTCCTATGTACTTCGTGGCCCTGCCGCGGCCATCAGCTCCGAGCAGCGTCATATCCACCCATTCATCGCCCACCCTGACAAACGCGAACCCGCTCGTCGGGGTTATGAGACCGCTGATTATCTTCGAGAGCGTGGTCTTTCCGCCGCCGCTGACTCCCACTATGCCGAAGATCTCCCTCTCGTAGACCTCAAAGGATACGTTATCTACAGCTTTGACAACACCACGATCTATGCTGATATACCTCTTTGAGAGGTTTGTGGCCCTGATTATCGGCTCACCTACCGCAACCGGCTCTCTCTTTCCGATCTCCCCGGCCATTGCGATGAACTGGTCCGCTATCTTCCTGGGATCGCCTATGGCCTGTATCTTCCCGTGATCGAGAAGTATCGCCCTGTCCGCCAGATCTACCATGACATCCTGCCAGTGGCTGGTGATGATCATGGTCATCTTGAAATCCCTGACCGCCCTTTTTATGGAGTCGTGGACCAGAGCTGCGGTCGCCGGATCCAGGGTTCCCGTGGGCTCATCTGCAAGGAGAATCATCGGCGATTTTGCTAGCTGTCTTGCAAGCACGACCCTCTGCTTCTCGCCGCCGCTGAGCTCTCTCGCAACATGCATCATCCTGTGCGAGAGGTTGACCTCATCGAGGAGATCTGCTGCCCTGTGAACGCTTATCGTCTCTCCTGTATCCTCCACTGCCCTCATGACGTTGACTATCACCCTCTCATCGCCGTAGAGGGCGAATGTCCTCTGGAGCATTATCGCGATTCTCCGGGCGACCGCTCTCCTGAGAGGATCGTTTATCCCCAGCTTTGCGAAATCCGCTTCAGCTTTTTTAAAAATGCCACCGCATCTGCACTGCCCGCCGACCCTGCTCGGCGGCTCCACATAGCCACACTTCTCGCAGATTGCGATGTGGTAAACAACACTTCCACTTATGTCTGGAAATACCTCAACGCCCCTCAGAACATGCATCAAAACGCTCTTGCCCGCGCCGCTCCTGCCCAGGATCCCTAAAGACTCACCCTCCTCGATCTCGAGATTCACTTTGCTCAGGACCTCAAGCTCGCCAAATCTAACAGTCAGATCCTTGATCTCTATAAAAGGTGCCAAAGTATCAATCCCCATGGTGATTTATAAGATTGCATTCGGTCTCCAGGACTGAATCCTACTTAAGTTTATTGTTAACAATTGCATTCTCCATGGCACGGTTCCAGAGGCGGGCGCTGGGCTGGAGATGCATCAGTGCCCCTTTCCGCCGGTTCCTCCCTTCACCAGGAGGAACTCCTTGTCCAGATATGCTTGATGGCTCAGCTCCAGGCACTCCTGGCAGATGTAGAACGTGGTATCCTTGGGACCAAAGATCGTAACCTGCTTAGCCTTTACAGGAAATGTCTCCTTCTCCACCCCACAGAGTTGACACTTCATTCAATTCACCTACTACCGTTCTTCACCCGTATCATTATAAGCATTTCCACCGAAACCGCGCCATCTTGGCGATATGCTGTTATCAATCCCCAGAATGTCCAGGATCCTGCACACCACTGTGTCCACCAGATCCCCGACGCTTTGGGGCCTGGAGTAGAACGATGGCGATGCTGGAATTATGATGCCCCCTGCCTCTGAGACTGCGAGCATGTTTCTAAGATGTATCAGGCTCAGCGGAGACTCTCTCGGCACCAGGACGAGCGGTCTTCTCTGCTTGAGAGAGACATCCGCCACCCTGGCTATGAGTGTGTCCGATATACCTGAGGCGATCGCGGCCATCGTTCTCATGCTGCATGGGGCCACAACCATCGCATCGAAGAGATAGGAGCCGCTTGCGATGGGCGATGTGAGATCGTCCGGATCGAATACGCGATCCGCCAGAGGGGTGATCTCTTTGTATGACTTGTTGCACTCTATCTCCAGGATCTTCCTCGCGGCCTCGGTGACTATGAGGTTGACAAAGCAGCGCTCACGCAGAACCTCAAGCAGTCTTGTTCCATACACAACACCAGATGCGCCGCTTATTCCAAGAACGATCTCCACGCTATCTACCCCATTTTATCATATGCCCGGCCCGAAGACCCGCGCTCCCAGGATTTCATGGCATGCGACGAACCCCTCATTGAGACCATGTGATTTATGCCAGCGTCCTGTGTCGTTTACGGCCGCCGCTTTGGAGGATTTTGCATCTTTCGTGAAGAGCGCGCGATTCCCCGGCATTTATGTTCGGTGATTCAAACCCACGAGCGGATTCTTAAAGTGCTATGAATCTTCACGCAATTTATCTCTGTCGATCTCTGCAGATGTTGATGCACAAAATACAGCTTCCACTGGAGATTCATGTATCCTGCAGGCTCAGAGTCAGGGCTGAGATCATCAGGGTCACGGCCATGAATGCTGTGAGCGCCCCTGCCAGGCCGCTGAGATCCGCTGTGAGGCCGGCTATTATAGGTCCTATGACGACTCCGAGCATTCTCGAGGTGTTGAAGATCCCAAAGATCTCCCCCCTCCTCTCAGGGCTTGTGACATCCGAGACCACCACAGCAGCTGCTGGTGTGCACATTCCTGAGCTCAGGCCGAGAAGTGAGAGGGCCAGAAGCTCAGGAAGAAGCCCCGGGCCGCGGCCGAGCGCCGCGAACCCGAGGGCGCAGCCTAGGCTCCCTCCGCTTATGAGAAGCCTGCGGTGGCCGAGATCCGCCATTCTTCCGAAATATATATTGGAGAGAGCATTGGTGCCTGCGTATGCCATGTACAGGATGCCCAGCTGAGACACGCCCACACCGACGCTCAGCGCCAGCTCCGGCAGCAGCGTCATGTTGAATCCCCCGATCAGGCCGGGAAGCATCACCACGCCGCAGCATATGATGAAAGTTACCATAGATCCCTCTATGATCAGCCGGGATCTGTGTGGATTTGCGGAGAGCACACCGCTCCTGATCGGTGGCTCTCTGACGACAAAGATCACTATTACAAGAGCTGCAGTTGCAAACAGGCTCCAGAAGACGAATGGCGCGTTTATTCCAAACCTCCCGTAGAGAAGGCTTCCGATGACCGGACCCACAGCCAGGGCAGAGTAGAATGATGCGTTGTACCAGCCCATGGCAAGGCCTCTGTGCGACGGCTCCACATAATCCACAATCAGGGCCATGGCGACCGGCCAGACCATCGAAGCCCCTACGCCGCCGAAGATACGTATCAGTATGAGCTGATACGCATTCGATGCATAAATGTAGAGCAGCGGCATTATTGCGAATGTCAGGAGCCCGATGAGAAGAACTGACTTTCGTCCCCTCTGATCTGATAGCCTCCCTGCAGGCATCTGGGTGAGCAGCTGAACCGCGCCGTAAACGGAGATTATTATCCCCAGCATGAGGTGTGTCGCACCCAGCTCCAGGGCGTACAGGGGGAATATCGGCGCCACAAGTGAGAATCCCAGAACTGAGACGAAGACCGAGAGGTACAGGGGGAATAGGCTCTTCGGAAGATTCATCTAGAACTTTAGCTCCATGCCGAGTATTGTTCTTGTGTTCGTCACGCTGGGTATCTCGCGAACCGAGAGAACTATCCTGTTAAGATCAGATATCGCCTCGACATCTGCTATCGCTATGAAGTCGTACTCGCCGTAAACCGGCACGACCTCCTTTATGTCTCTGATCCTCTGAAGGGAGTCGAACACCTGCTTCTCAGAGCCCGGCTCGACATTTATCATTATGAATCCTTTCATGCGCGCCCTCCATGCGGATGTACCAGATCCTCACCCTTCGCTCTGCTCGGAGCCGTTGCCCTCCTGAGCGAGGTCCTCCATCGCCTGGACCTTTCCGATTATGGCGGCCATCTCGACCTCGAACCTGGGGTCAGGAGTCATCTCATAAGCCCTGCCGATGCATTCGATCGCCTCCTGGAACCTGCCCAGCGCCACGAGCACGGTCGCCTTTGCCTCCAGGTCGTAGGCATCTCCGCCTCTATCAATAACGGTCTCGTAGAGTTCCAGGGCCTTTTCCAAGTCGCCAAGTGCGCGGTGGACGAACGCCATGTTCCTCATCGCATCCAGGTTATCGGGATCGATTTCCAGAGCTCTGCTGTAGCAATCGAGCGCCTCATCGACCCTGTCCAGGCGGTAGAGCGCAACCCCCTTGTTGTTCAGGGCATCCGAGCTGTTCGGGTTGATCTCCAGCGCTCTGTCGTAGTACTCCAGGGCCTTCTCATACATTCCTCGCTTCACCATGTCTATGCCCTTGTGTATGAGGATCTTCTCCTTGGTATGCATCCCGCTCCCCCTACATGTAACCCTGGAGCTGCGATGATCTCTCAGGCTCCTTCGGCTTCCCAGGGCGCTTGATCTCTCCGAAGAGCTTCTCGTACTCCTTTATGTGGTTCATGAGCCACTCTGCAAGCTCCTTTGCTGCAAGCGGCGAGAGTATAACCTCAACCTCCATGCTCCTCTCGACTGTGCTCAGCTGCTTGCCGCCCTCTATGAAAGCTCTCGGCGAATCGTTGTAGAACGATATCCTGAAATCGTACGGGCTGTGCCCGCCAATGGCCCCTATCGCGTAGACCTGCCGGAACGCAGGGCTCCTTGTTACTTCTATAGAGACTTCCATGGTAATCCGGTAAAACATCTATATTAAAATAGGTGTTGAGACGGC
>NZ_JANIHG010000017.1 GCF_024518575.1 Methanothrix sp.
TGGAGAAGAAACCTGCAGGTGAGAGCATCGATCTGGCTACCACGAAGATGCTGCTCGAGGCACGCAGGGCTGGAATGGAGACTGCGTGGGATCGTCTCAACAAACAGCAACCGCAATGCGGATTTGGACAGCTCGGAATATGCTGCCGCAACTGCAACATGGGGCCGTGCAGGATCGATCCCTTTGGGGAGGGGCCTGATAAGGGCATATGCGGTGCGACAGCGGATATCATTGTGGCGCGCAACCTCCTGAGGATGATAGCTGCAGGTGCTGCAGCGCATGCAGACCATGCAAGGGACGCAGTCATTGTCTTCAAAGAGGCAGCCGAGGGGAAGGCGAGAAGCTATCGGATCAAAGATGAAGCGAAGCTGAGAGCGCTTGCAGCCGAGTACAGCATCTCGGACTGGAAGAAGAACGGGGATGTTGCAGATCTCGCAAAAGCCCTGCTCTCAGATTTCGGAAAGCAGCAGGGATCTGTAACACTCACGCGCAGAGCGCCGGAGAAGCGCCAGAAGATCTGGGAGGGTCTGGGCATAATCCCCAGGGGCATCGACAGGGAGATCGTGGAGTGCATGCACCGCACCCACATAGGCGTGGACAACGACCCGCTTCACATCCTTCTGCACGGGTTGAGGACCAGCATCGCCGATGGCTGGGGCGCGTCGATGATTGCGACAGAGGTGCAGGACATCCTCTTCGGGACGCCGTCGCCGAGAACCACAGAAGCAAACCTCGGCGTGCTTAAAGAGGATGAGGTCAACATAATAGTCCACGGGCATGAGCCGATCCTCTCTGAGATGATAGTGGAGGCTGCATCAGATCCGGAGATGATCAAGCTCGCAAAGAGCCTCGGAGCGAACGGCATCAACGTCGCCGGAATATGCTGCACAGGTAATGAGGTGCTCATGCGTCATGGTATTCCTGTGGCAGGGAACTTCCTCCAGCAGGAGCTCGCCGTGATCACAGGCGCTGTCGATGCCATGGTGGTTGATGTGCAGTGCATCATGCCGTCGCTCGGAAGCCTCGCCGCATGCTATCACACGAAATTCATCTCGACCTCTCCAAAGGCAGAGTTCCCCGGAACCCTGAGAATGGAGTTCAGCGAGGAGAGGGCAGCAGAGATAGCAAAGGAGATCGTGAGAACAGCGGTCGAGAACTACAGGAACAGGGACAGGAGCAGGGTGATCATACCCAGAGAGAAGAGCGAGTGCATGGTCGGGTTCAGCGTCGAGGCGATACTGAACGCGCTCGGTGGGACACCGCAGCCGCTGATAGATGCAATAGTAAAAGGATCGATAAAGGGCATCGCAGCGGTCGTCGGCTGCAACAACCCCAAGGTCCCCCACGACTACGGACATGTCAACCTCGTCAGGGAGCTGATCAGGAACAACGTTCTCGTCGTGACGACAGGCTGCAACGCGATAGCCTGCGCAAAAGCAGGGCTGCTCAGGCCTGAGGCTGCAAAGGAGGCCGGCGACGGCCTCAGGGGCATCTGCGAATCCCTGGGTGTTCCTCCTGTCCTGCACATGGGATCATGCGTTGACATCAGCAGAATTCTCGTGGTGGCAGCTGCGATCGCAAACAGGCTTGGCGTGGACATAAGCGATCTACCGGTTGCAGGTGCTGCTCCAGAGTGGATGAGCGAGAAGGCGGTCAGCATCGGAGCATATGTGGTTGCCTCCGGAGTGTACACGGTCCTGGGCACGGTTCCGCCTGTTCTCGGAAGTCCCGTGGTCACCAGAATCCTGACGAAGGACCTCGGCGATGCTGTTGGAGCGACGTTTGCGGTCGAGCCTGATCCGTTCAAGGCAGCCAAACTCATCATCGAGCACATAGATGATAAGAGGAAGGCGCTGGGTCTGAAGGTGTGATCATGAAGGAGATACTTGTCCGCCCTGAGAGGTGTGTGGGCTGCCGCTCATGCGAGATCGCCTGCGCTGTGGAGCACTCCCAGAGCAGGGATCTCCTCAAGGCATTATCAGAGATGCCGCAGAGGCGGCTCTACGTGGAGCACGTTCCGGAGTACTCGCTCGCTGTGCCAATGCTCTGCAGGCACTGCGAGGATGCGCCATGTGTTGCAGTCTGTCCCACAGGAGCTCTGACGCAGGACGCGCTCACAGGAGTGGTGCGCCATAACAGAGATATCTGCATCGGGTGCTGGACGTGCGCCTCTGTCTGCACGTACGGTGTGATAGGGAGGGACAGAAGGGCGCGTGTTGCGATAAAATGCGACAGGTGCCCGGATCGGGAGGTTCCGGCCTGCGTCAGTGCCTGCCCCACACGCGCTCTGATCTACGGGGAGGTTGAGGAGGTATCCAGAGCGAGGAGGGCCGCACCAGCTCTCAAGTTTGCGCAGGGCGTGGCTGCAAGCAGCCGGTGATGCGGATGACTGCCAGGATACCCACGGTCTGCCCCTACTGCGCCGTGGGTTGCGGGTTTTACATCACCCGGAATGGCATGGAGTACATGCAGGACCACCCTGTAAACGAGGGCGCTCTGTGCCCGAAGGGGAACGCAGCCCTTGATGTTCTGAATCACGTGGATAGGCTGCGGTACCCGATGATGAGAATCGGAGATGACTGGATCAGGGTATCCTGGAGCGAGGCGCTCGACAGGGTCGCAGAGGAGATGCAGAGGGCTTTGAGGGAGAAAGGCCCAGGAGCCCTCGCATTCCTCGGGTCTGCGAAATGCACCAACGAGGAGAACTATATTTTCCAGAAGATCGCGCGCCTCATGGGAACAAACAGCATCGATAACAGCGCAAGACGCTGCCACTCGCCAACGATCATCGCGCTGCGCCGGATGCTCGGAACCCCTGCGATGACCAATCCGGTATCAGATCTCGCGCTATCAGATTGCATTTTTATTATAGGATCAAACCTGGCCGAGAACCATCCTGTGGTTGCGAGATGGATACTCAGGGCGAAGGACAGGGGAGCGGCTGTGATTGTCGCGGATCCGAGGGTGACACCAACAGCATGGCTCGCAGATCTTCACCTCCAGCTGAATCCGGGAACAGACATCGCGCTCATCAACGGCATGATCAACGTCATACTCAACGAGGGGCTGGAGAACAGCTCTTTCATAAAGGAGAGGACCAGCGGATTTGAGGGGCTTGATCTCAGCGATTACACGCCTGAGAGGGTATCCTCAATAACAGGCCTGCGTGCAGGAGATATTGTCAGAGCCGCGAGGCTTTACGCGAAAGCCGGTGCATCCTCAATAGTGTACTGCATGGGCATCACCCAGCACTCATGCGGAACAGAGAACGTGACCGCATGCGCGAACCTCGCCCTAGTCTGCGGGCATGTTGGGAGGCCCGGCGCCGGCATACTTCCACTCCGCGGTCAGAACAACGTCCAGGGGGCGTGCGACATGGGGGCCCTGGCGGATTTCTATCCCGGCTGGAGATCTGTTGACGATTCCAGGGCGATCGATGAGCTCAGGCGTCTATGGAATGCGAGAGCCCTTCCGCTGGGGCGCGGGCTGACCGCTGATATGATGCCTGAGGCTGATCTCAGGTTTCTGTACGTGATGGGCGAGGATATCGTGAACTCACATCCCGCGGTATCACGTAGGAGGGAGAGGCTGAAGAGGGGCTTCATGGTCGTGCAGGACATCTTCATGACAGATACCGCAAGGATTGCTGATCTCGTGCTCCCGGCGGCTGCGTGGGCGGAGAAGGAGGGGACATTCACATCCACAGAGCGGAGGGTTCAGTGGGTATCCCGAGCACGAGAGGCTCCTGGAGAGGCGAGGCCAGATCTCTGGATCCTCTCGGAGGTGGCGGCGCGCCTCGGGTTCGATCTTTCTCCTGAGCCGGAGGAGGTCCTGGCGGAGATAAACCAGGCGGTTCCCGCGTACCGCGGCATCAGCAGGAGCAACGCAGGAGCGCGCGGTGGGATCATCTGGCCGTGCCCGCATCCAGATCATCCGGGGACTCCTGTTCTCCATACGGAGAGATTCTCCACTCCAGATGGAAGGGCGAGGATCTCTCCAGTCCATCACCCTGCTCTTGAACGCACATCCCCACAGCATCCGCTGATCCTCATCACAGGACGTGTTGTCCTCCACTACAACGCAGGATCGATGAGCATGAGGAGTGAAGGGCTTGTGAAAAGGGAGCCAGAGATTCGCATCGATGTGCATCCCGAGGATGCCGCGCGGTTCGGCGTGGCCGATGGGGATGCCGTCATGATCGAGACGCGGTGGGGCAGGGCACGGGCGCGGGCGAAGCTCACCCCAAGACAGAAGCGCGGGACTCTCTTCATGCCCTTCCACTTCCCGGAGACGAACCTGGTGGCATCAGAGATTATTGATGAGAAATCGATGATGCCAGAGCTCAAGGTTGCGGCCTGCAGAATCTGGAGGGCTGATTGATGGGGAAGATATATCTCGACCCGGAGAGGTGCATCGGCTGCCGTTCATGCGAGGTCGCATGCGAGAGGGAGCATGGGCATCCAAGGATATCGGTGGACAAGGTGAAAGATCTTGCAGCTGTGCCTGTATACTGCCACCAGTGTGACACAGCGCCATGCGCCGCTGTCTGCTATACCGGCTCCCTGCGGCTTGATGGCGATATGGTTGTGTTCGATCCCGATCTCTGCACTCTATGTGGTCTGTGTTTCGTTGCGTGCCCATTTGGAGCGATAGAGCTTGACTCGGTGATACACCGATGCGATCTCTGCGGTGGCACTCCTGTATGCGTCATGACATGCCCGACAGAGGCTCTTCAGCTTGAAGATATCGATGCGATCACCGGATCCACCAGATCGAGGGCTGCAGGCGTTCTTGCAGCAAGGGTGAGGGTATGAAGGTAGATGAGAGGAGATGCATCGGCTGCCGGGCGTGCTCGGCGATATCGAGAAGCATATCCATATCAGAGGACGCAGGAATTCGCAGCATAACGTTTCATTCACATGACGAGAGCCTGACAGAGAGGCTGATCGAGGCATGTCCGGCAGGTGCGATATCATCGGGCATCACAGCTGAGAGCATCACGCTGACATTCAGGATGAAGCGATGCAGCGTCTGTGGAGAGCCCTTCGCCACGGAGCGGGAGATCGAGCATGTGGCATCTCTCATCCCTGAGACGCATAAGAACTGGCTTGATCTCTGCCCCGAATGCCGCAGAGCCGAGCAGCGCAGGTCGCATGCCTGGCACTGTATCCGGATCAGGGGGAGAGTGTGAGGAGGGAAGCTCTGGAGCGGGCGCGACCACGGAGACCACATCATTTTTCACGAGATCGAACAGCTGCGAATCATAGGAGATCCAGACCGGTTTTTTTCGATATCGATGCAGTCGTCAACAACACCGGCCTGAAGACCGGAGTCTCCGCTACCCCTAGACCCCAGGGGTTTATGAACTCCGGGTCTTCGCTCTTTGTGGCTGGGAGCAGATGCAGGCTGGCCAGCTACATTCACTCGCCTAGAGAACATGGCATAATCAGTGCCTATAGGGGCAGATGGATGAGCGCCTGCAATCAACTGAATGTGCCTCACACAGTTCAGCGCACCGCCATTCCACCATCTAGCTTGAAAAGTGGTTTATAGGAAAGGAATCACAGAGATTGTAAGCGCGCCCAGGCTGTGCAGCATAAAATGAACTGTGAATTATGATGAGACCGCCCGTATCTTCAGCTCTGATTGTGCTCGTGGTGATTGCAGCAGTTGTACCTGCAGCACTTATGGGGCTGCTTTTCCATATGGAGGTCGGCAGGATATCAGGATCGATCCAGGCGCAGCTTGGAGACATTAACAGCACCACGATAAACTCCTCCTCAGGAGCAACAGATCAGGAGCTTCTTGTCGCATCCAAGGCCCTGCAGTACGAGGAGTTCTTCAGAAGGATCGCGGAGAGCAACCAGTTCGTGGCAGATTATCTCGCCTCCGGATTCTCTGAAATCGATCGAGTGGCAGATCCGAACAGCTCCCTCTCACTGACCCTGAGAAGATCGATAAAGAGAAACAACGCGATAGAGCGCATATACCTGGCGACAGCTGATGGGTGGATTGCCTCATGGCCTGAGGTGGGGGGTACCAGGAAGACTGCCAGGAATGCATCTGAGATCGGTTCATTGAGATGGTACACCGCAGCACAGGCAGCCGGAGGAACAGTGTGGATCCCCGGAGATGATATGCACCTGATATGCGCAGCGCCTGCTTACCGCAACATCACACTCTACTGCGTTGCTGCATCAGAGGTATCCCTATCAGAGATCTACTCAGATCTCTCAGGGCTGAGAGGCAGCGGCTATCCATTCATAGTGAACAGAACCGGCGATCTTGTGATGATGCCCAAGGTCAGGAGGGGGGATACGCCGTGGGACAGTCTTCTCATCACCGGAAACCTCTACAAATCCAACATCTCCGCATTCGCAGATCTCGGCGATCGCATCTCGAAGGGTAAGAGCGGATCAGATTTTCTGACGATAGATGGCCGGGGCTGGTTTGTGGTCTATTCACCAGTGAAGAGCGTCGGCTGGACTGTTGTTGTTGCATACCCCTCGGAGAAGATGATGGTGCCCATCAGCCTCATGGAGAGCAGCTTGAACTCCATCAGCCAGAGATCTGCGGAACTCATGCGCAGCTGCGCAGCTGAGATCATCTCCAGAGGTCTGCTCCTGATGATCATCTCCGGCGCGGTATTCGGATTGATAGGAATAACTCTCCGCAGGCGGTTCAGAAGATCTGCAGTATGCATATCTGAGGCTCTGAGGCGCATCGGTGAGGGCGACCTGGATAAGCGCCTGCCTGCAGACTGTGATCTTGAGGGGATCGCGGAATCTGTGGAATCCATGCGCAAATCTCTCAGGACGATCGTCGACAGGGCCAGGGCCGAGGGGTATGAAAGGGGAACTCAGGATCTGGAGAGTTCTGTACTGAAAACATTCGATCGCTTCCTCTCCGCAGAATCTCTGCCCCCCATCGAGGGATACGATATCTGCGTTCGCCAGATATCGAGAGGTGGCACATTCCATGACGTTCTGGAGATCCAGCATGGGAAGGTCGCTCTGTGTATGGGAAGGGCAGGTGGGGATGCTCTCGAGTCTGCTGTCCTCGCAGCCACCGCCAGGGCGGTTGTTAGAGCGCTCTCGTCTCAGCATCCGGATGAGGTGATAAAGCGTGCAAATGGCATCATGGCAAAGAGCTCATCGCTCCCCATCTCCTGCTTCTATGCAGTTCTCGATTACAGCTCGAGAGATATGGTCTACTCAAACGCAGGACATGCGCCGCCATTTGTGGTGAGCCAGGATGGCTCTGTGGATACGCTCTGTGGCGATGGGATACACATGGCGATAAGAGACGAGCTCGATCTCGGCTATGAGCAACGATCAATATCAGATGGAGATGTTCTCGTGATATATTCTGAGAGCATGATCGAGGCACAGGGCTTCGACCTGGAGCATCTCATAGGCGTTGTCCGTGGATCCAGAGCGAAGAGCGCATCGGAGATAGCAGACGAGATCGAGCGTGCGGCACCGAAGAGGAATGGCTTGGCGGTCATTGTTATCAAATCAACGTGAAATGCGAATTCACTGGGATCTGCGATCAGAGCTTGCAATCGCTCTGGCCATCTCCAGAGAAGAACTGCTCTCATCACGGGAAACCGTCAGCAGAACCGGTCTCCATCGATCTCATCCTCTTTTCTCTGGATCCTGGGTTTGCTCGCGGGCGGAGACGTAACTGAGCTGCGCTCCCTGTCAAGCTCATCCTGTATCGCATCCATCAGCTCTCTCTTCATCTCCTCATCGGTCTCGAGCACCGCGACCGCGGACATCAGGCTCTCCAGAGCTGCATGTGCCCTGCTCAGATCCAGGCTCTTGCTCTCGAACGCGATGCCCTCCCTGTATAGGGCGTCTATCTGGTCCGGAGGCAGTTTCAGGGCGGTGGCTGCGCTTATCGCCCTTCCGTACATCTCCATCGATATGTAGTACTCAAGACCGGTGTGCAGCAGCCGCTCAGCCTCATCCGGGAAGCCTGCGCTCTTCATGATCTGAGCGGCCCAGAGGTAGTCACCAGCATCCACCAGAATATCGACCGCCCTCTGGATCATGCCATGCTCCCTGCATAGAACCACCGCATATTCTATCTCGTTTGCCCTCAGCAGGAGATCTATCGCAGGTTCCACAAGCTCATCAGGGAGGCCTCGGAGGTTCTCTATGACATACTCAAGCCTCTGCTCAGGCCCCATCTCATCAAAACTCTCTCTCAAATCCTTCTTCATTTACATCTCCTGAAGAAAATGGCTCCCTGACGGGAGCCGCCAATACTGCTCAACATCACTCCGCAGGCTCGAACCTCTCAGCGAGCCTCTTCATCACATGTGGGAGAGTTGTGTACTCCATCTCCTCAAGCGGCAGCCTGTGTGGCTCAAACGGCCCATGCGCCCTCATGTAGTCCGTTATCTCCAGCACCCTCATCCGGGTGAGATCGAAGGCGACATCAGAGAAGAGATCCACAGGCCCTATGAGGAGCCCGTTGCAGAGCTGGAATCCAGCCGCGATCACCCTTGGCGGGCCGTCGAATCTTGTTGGGTGCGCATCCTCAAAGGCGCATGGCATCAGCGGGCCGTTGTGGGAGCCGCGCATCCATCCCGAGACGAGATGGCCAAGCGCAAACGGCTCGAGGACCTCACCGAGGGCAGGAAGTCCGGACTGGGCCCTGACGAGCGCGACAGGGTCGTCCTTCCCGACGTAAGTCCCGGCGGTCTGGTACAGCTTCTCGGTGCTCACCACCGCGACAGGCTCCTCAGATGGGAGCTTGCCCCCGGGCTTGGGATATACCCTCTTTATGACGTACCGGCTCTTCGCCCCTATGAGCGCCAGGATGTCGTACATCTCCTCGGGGCTGGACATGAAGACCCTCTTGTGATCGATTATATCCCATATCTCGAAGACGAAGCCGTGGTGTAGGGAGGGATCTATAACAAGACCTGCAGTGTTGAAGGGGTCTGCAAACATCCTGAAGATGGGAAGGTTGAACGCCCCAGGCTCGGTCTTGTCCATCATGAAGGCGACCAGAGGCTCTGCGCCGCGCTCCGTGAACTGCATCTCAGCGACACCAGGCCCCATCCCGCGGACGTTGCCGGAGAACGCATCGCAGAGCAGGTCCTGCCCAGCGCCGTAGAGCTTCAGGCTCTTCGCCTCTGCTGTCGCCTTTTCAAACGTCTCCCAGGCTATCGCGTGAATCTCCGCCTCATCGGTTCCGAGCCTGTGTGTCATCAGAAGCTCGAGATCGTCGCCACAGGCCATGACCTTGAAGTCTATGAGTGTGCCTACAGATTTCGCCTCTGATAGAACCTCCTCAGCCTTCTCAATCAGCGCCGGATGGACAGAGGAGTGCCCTGGCCAGCCGCCCACATCAGCCTTTATAAGGCTCACAGTTACCTTGCTCATGATCAGCACCAATGCTACATGGGAGGGGACCATAAAAAAGTAATCCATATGGCATCGGGAGCAACAGCATGCTGTGCTGGAGATAGAACGCCGCAAGTTCTGATAGGAGCAGATCCTCATCTTTGTACCCGCATCACTGAGATCGGCAATCAACTACTCCGGCCTGACGTGTGGGGCTTCTGATACCCCTACACCGCAGGAGGTTCTACGAGTCGAGCGACCAAGAAAACATCAGTTACACCAGATGCATCATCGGGTAATCTTTTTCTGGATCGTACTCAAGAACCGCCCTCAAGCGTGCCCCTTCATATGCAACCTCAACCTCTGCCCGGATCATTTTTCCGGAGAGCTCTGAGTAGCCGAAGACGTTCTCCCTGAGCATGCCTCTGTCTATGCGCACGCTCACAGACTCAACATACGGCTGCAGGGATATCGATCGCTCGATCGCCCGCTCCAGCGAGTCCGCTGTATCCTCGCTCACGGGCGTCCCAACGAACTGGTGGTACAGAGCGCCCAGCTTTATCCCTGCCTCGAATGCTGCTATCTCTCTCGAAGTGTACAAGATCCCACCACCGGCATCATCAGATACACTGCCATCGAGATCAGGATGACGATCGCCGAGGCCTTCACGCCAGAAAGATGAAGCGCGAAAAGCGCGGCTGCTCCAGACATCAGACAAACAGGAGCCACCCTCCGGTCCCTCAGCTTCGGATATGGCAGAGTGCTCACCATTAGGGCCGAGAGAAGGATCATCACTCCAGATGTAAAAATGAGCGAGTCCAGAAGCAGGCTGACACCAAGAATAATACCTGCAGCTGTTATGGGGAGTCCCTCGAAGTGCGTCCATTCCGGTGGAGAGATGTTGTACCTTGCGAGCCTGAGCATTCCGCAGAGCACGTAGAGGGAGCAGAGGATCAGAAGATACGGCTCGCTGTGCATGAAGAACGCCATAGCGGCAGGGGCAACCCCAAAAGATACCAGATCGGCAAGCGAATCCAGATGAGGGCCCAGCTCGCTCTGCTCGGATCTCCTTGCAACAATGCCATCAGCTCCGTCGAAGAGCGCTGCTGCTATAATCAGGAGCACCGAGAGGCCCCGGAGCTCGAGGTGCGCTGAAATCATGGCGCTGAAACCTGATATCGCGTTCAGAAGGGAGAGAAGATCCTGCGCTCTGAGCCTCATTCCTTCAGCTCCGCTATAACCGTCTGGCCGGCGCGGACGTGCCATCCCTTTTGTGCGGTGATCCTGTATCCTGGCGGGGCTGTGACTATCACTCCTGAACCGAATCTGATCATCCCCATCCTCTGTCCGCGCTTCAGCCTGTCGCCGGGCGATACCCAGCAGACCACCCTTCTCGCGGCTATTCCGGAGATCTGCTTCATGGTGAAGCGCCCTGTCTCACTCTCGATCTCTATGATGCTGTGCGCGTTCTTTAGCGGATGACGGAACGCCGGCGAGTGATCTCCGCTTCGAAACTCAACGCTTCTAACAACCCCATCCAAAGGAGATCTGTTCACGTGGACATCCATCGGCCCCATGAATATGTAGATATGGTGATCATCTGCCTCAACTATTCTCCCATCCGCCGGCGATAGCATACCCTCCCCATCAGGAAACCTCTCAGGATCACGGTGGAAGTGTATCATGAAAGCTGTTGTGAGCAAAAAGATCAGTGAAAGCGCGGTGCTCAAGGGGTAAACCAGGATGGATGCAGCAAACGGAATCGCAACCCATGGAAGCGATCCCTGGGCGAGACCGAACCTCAAACCTCCAGCCTCCTGGATGCCCTGAGCTCGGCGAAGAGATCTTCGATCAGCGCGAGCAGCTCCGGCAGAATCGCAAAGACCATGTACGCTATTAGGAGCAGCACCAGTGTGGATCCCACCTTGGCGATCACGTTGTGCGCCAGGTAGAAGCTGTCCTGCCCGAACCACTCCTCTCCGTAGGCCAGGAGCACGAAAGCGTTCCTGCCGATATTGAGAGTGTATATCGTCGCAGTGGAGAGCATGAGAGCCCCAAGCCTTCTCGCCCTTGGGGCTCTGACCGAGAGTATCACGCCTGCGAACAGCGCGATGCTCTCTATGGCTGTGCACGCGAGCACGATCTCCACCGATCGGCCGTTGAGGGTCAGCAGGTTCCAGCTCTCCATCGAGACAGGAATGTTCAGTCCGGCAAGCAGCCAGAAGGTCAGAAGCGTCGTCCACCTTATCAGGATCTCCGATAAGCTCTGGACCTCTGCGAATGGGAAGTAGAGGAGACCACAGATGGCAGCTGCCATGCTGATCCATTCAGCTGTATCAGACATCCCCATGGAGAGGATCCTCCAGCCAAAGTAGAAAGATATCGCAGCAGCTCCGATGACCACCATCACGTTGAAGTAATCCTTTATCGAGGTGTAGTGCCAAGCCTCCATGAGCCAGTACGCCCCAAGAAACAGCCATCCTGCACCGGAGATCCCGGGGCGTCTTGTGATCGAGGAGATTAGAAGCAGTATCAAGCTGAGCCAGAGTATGCCGCCTGTCATTGTTATGATCTTGAAGGACAGGTTTATTTAGCATTATCTCTCAGACAGCCGGATGTGTGAGAAGCGGGATGGCCAGAGCCTCATGAGGAGATGCCGCCGTCCCTGCGCCCTGGAGGAGCTATGAGACGTGAGCATCTTGCGTTTGTGCCTCTCTCTGTTCTCGCTGCAGCCCTTCTGCTCTCAGTGCAGTTTGCGCATACAGAGAGCGTGAAGATCGATCCCGCGGTTGAGAGGATGATGAGCAGCGACGAGCCGGTACCTGTGATAGTGATTTTCAGAGATGGATGCTCCCCCGATCTCGATGGTATAGACGTTCGGTACAGATACCACCTCATAAACGGGATATCCGCGGTCTGCGACAGGGCTGAGATAAAAAGGCTCGCTGAGGATGATGGTGTGGAGGGGATATACCTGGACGGAGATGTGAGCGTCACAGCCCCGATCCCCTCGCAGGGCGGTGATTCCATCTGTCCATCTGAGATGGTCGATGCTGAGAGGGTGTGGGCTGAGGGAATTAACGGCTCTGGAGTGATCGTGGCCATCATAGACTCTGGGATCGATAAGAACCATCCAGATCTCCTGGGCAAGGTCATCGGCGAGAAGAACTTCGTGGAGGGTGAGGACACGACAGAGGATCTTGTCGGGCATGGAACGCTCTGCGCTGGCATCATCGCCGGCTCGGGAATGGCATCCGGCGGCAGATACAGGGGAATAGCACCCGGAGCGCGGCTTCTGAACGTCAGGGTTATAGGAAGCGATGGCAACGGAAAGGTCTCAGATATAATCGCGGGGATCGAGTGGTCTCTCGATAACAACGCCAGGGTTCTGAGCCTGAGCCTGGCAGGGCTGAACCTGGGCGAGACGAATCCTCCGGTCACGATGGCCGCGGATAAAGCGATGGATGCCGGAGCGGTGGTATGTGTTGCAGCCGGAAACAACGGTTAAATTAATGGTTCTCGCTGGTCTGCTGCTCGCCCTCAGCGGATGCATCGATTCTCCAGGAGATGGCGTGAAGGTCATAACTGTGGGAGCTACAGATTGCCGGGGCCATATAGCAGACTTCAGCGGGTCCGGGCCGACAAGGGATGGCAGAACGAAGCCGGACATCGTCGCCCCGGGGGTGAACGTCATCGCATCGGCTCCTTTGGGTCTCAAGGATCTCAAGTATGTTGATACATACTATGCGAGATCATCAGGGACATCGCTCTCAACGCCTGCTGTTGCAGGCGTCGCTGCGCTTCTCCTACAGAAGGATCCCTCGCTGAGCCCTGCAGGTGTGAAGGCCGCGCTCTTGAAGGGCGCGGTCCGGCTGAACAACACGCTAGGGGAGGAGTACGAGCCTTACTACCAGGGAGCTGGGCTTGTGAACGCCTACAACTCATACAGACTCCTGAATGATGATCTGTGCGGTGTTATGCCTGATCGCTGGATGGTGGGTAGATGGGCGTTCATGAGCGGCGGGAAGGCGGTCTCTGCAGGTCTCGACTCAGGCGCTGACAGGCCGCAGAAGAAGATATACGCGCTCGCCCCAGGCGACGAGGACTGGACCACCAGGTTCGTGTTCTTCACCGACAGAGCGCGCGAGAACCTGAGCGTTGATGTGAGAGGGGATGTCGCGGGCTGGATAACGGTCATGGATCTGCCGGAATCTCTACCTAAAAACAGCCATGCAGTCTTCGGCGCGAGCATAGCAGTGCCAAACGGAACCCCACCCGGGGTCTACACCGGAGCGATGGAGATCAGCGAGAAGGGCACACCCATAATCACAGTGCCTGTGCGTGTTGAGGTCGCTGCGCCCCTGATCACTGCAATGGGAAGCGCATCAGTTGCCGACGAGATCGCGCCTGGATCCTGGCGCTACTACTATCTCGATGTGCCTCTGGGAACACAGCAGATAAGGAGCAGGCTGAGCTGGTCCGGAAGCTCAGACATGGATCTCTTCCTCCTCGCGCCGACGAGTGAGTACTATCATGAGGATGTTTCGAGTGGCATGGAGGAGACCGTTCTCAACAACCCCGCCTCAGGCAGATGGATTCTGGCGGTGCATCAGAGGAATGCGAGCATCTCAGAGAGATACCTGCTCAGGGTCGAGAGGTCTTTTGTGAGGAGCGAGCCGGCTGCATGGGATGCCGGCGCTGTGATGCCCGGCGGAGAGGCATCTGTGAGCATCCGGCTCCGGAATGAAGGTCTTCCGCTCAGGAACATCAGCTACAGCGGCATCGTGGAGAACAGCACAGCGTTCAGCATAGACGGTTATGTGAGCGAGAGGCTCTCCTGGACCGCGAAGTTCGATGTCCCTGAGGATGTGCGGCGGCTCTCACTCAGACTGCTCTGGGATAACCCGAAGAGCGATCTCGATCTCAGGCTTTACTCGCCGAACGGGAGGCTTGCAGCTAGATCAGAGGGTTATGAGAGCATCGAGGAGATCCAGGTCTACGACCCCCCTCCTGGGAGCTGGACTGTCGTTGTCATAGGCTATGATGTCTTTTCTGATAAACAGAAATTCACGCTTGTAACAACGCTCCACACCAGAGAGCCATGGGGATGGCTCGATGTTTCAGGTCCAGATGAGATCCAGCCTGGCACAGCTTCAAACGTCAACCTCACACTCAGAGTGCCTGAGGTCGCGCCCGGAAAAGAGGTCCGCGGGTACCTGGAAATTCGAGGGGACAACAGCTCCCTCGAGATACCTGTCACCGTCACAGTCGCAGGCGCCACTGTAGAGGGCCTGGATAACATCAGCTTTGAGGACAAAGATCATGATGGATTTGCAGATGCGCTCTCCATAATGGTCGCGGTGAATGCTGTTGTTCCTGGCGTTTACAGAGCTGAGGGCGGGCTCTTCGACTGTTCTGGCCGAATGATAAAATGGATGAGCAACTCCTCATATATCAGCGGCACCGGCAATATCGAGCTCAGGGCAGATGGCAGAGAGATCTGGAAGATCGGTGGATGCGGCCCTCTCACTCTCAGAGAGATCATCCTCTACGGAGAGGATGGCGATGTTTTGGAGGTGCACAACCAGACAACAATCATCGAGAGAAGCCCCTCCGACTTCCAGCCGCCCCAGGCGTACTTCAGCAGGAGCTTTGCAGACATGAGCGAACGCATAGGAGGCAGGATAAGCAGCCTCGTTATAGGTGTCGGGGTGACGGTCAACGTCCCCGGAACCTACACGATCACGGCCAAGCTCAGGAACGATGATGGCGATGTGATAGGGGAGGTCGCGAACGCGACATCGCTGAGAAAAGGAAACAGCACCGTCGCTCTCAGGTTCAACCCGACGAAGTTCGTGATGCTCGGAGAGCGTTCACGCCTCCATCTGACAGACCTCAAACTGATCTCGGGAGATGAGGTCCTGGACAGCATTGATGAAGCATGGTCGAGCAGCCCGATGGAGCCGGCCGACTTCACAACAGAGAGGGCGATCGTCTCGATCTGACATCACAGCATCCACGCCTGCGACGTACGTGATATCGTGCTGGAATCATGCTCCGAAGCTGCTTGAAGTCAAATCAGAGCAAGCTCAGCGACCACCCGCTTCATCAAAGGCCAGATTGGTTAAAGCAGAAGACCAGGCAGAACCGTGGGGAGCGTCCTTATGCGCTCCGCCTTTGCGTCGCCCTGAACCTTCACTTTTTGAACTCGGTGTAGCCGCACCTGCCGCAGCTCATCCTGTCCTTGTGCTCCGCGAGAAAGACGCCGTTCCCGCACCTCGGACATACGGGCTTTCGGGCCTTTATCGTCTCCCCGCTGAGCTGATAATACCTGTGCACAGCCATCTAGCTGGCCTCCTTCTGCTCTGAGGGGACGTTCCTCTTAACTATATGCGGGTTCTCCACCTGCCTCATGCGCTCCTCGCTCTCGTATATCCTCGCATGGGCTATGCTCTCCCTCTTCCCAAAGATGCTGTTCATCTTTCTTATGACAACCAGTCCCGGCTTTGAGTCCTTGATTGCTGCAAGCCTCTCCAGGACGCTCTTCCGTGTTGGCGTAGAACCCTCACTGTGCACAACCCTAAGCACGATCTCCCGCCTCTTCAGCAACGGATTCTCGCGCTCGCTCAAGATCTCTATATCCATAATCGGATCACCTTCCTCCACATCTCTTAAACCTTTTCTTTAACGATCATTCTCTTAAGAATGCCTTCGATCTCGTTCTTCTTCTCAGGTGTGACCATGACAAGAACACTTCCCACAGACGGCTGGCCGTAGACGACAGCAGATCCAACTGGCGCGTAGAGGATGGCGGGCAGGGCTGCCAGGTCCTCCTCCCCATCTACTATGATCTCTGTGGGTGTGCATCCGTTAAGCGATTCGCGGACCGCGTCCAGAAGCTCATCCGTGAGGGTCCCGGGCGGATTCTCGACAGTCACAACCCTGTAGCTTCCCTCGAGATGCCTACGCTTGATGCTGTCCTCGACAGGAGACCTCTTTGTCTTGTGATCGACTATCATCAGGTCCGGCGTGAAGGACGCCTTGAGGATGTAGAACGTGGTTATGTCCCCAACCGCGATAAGCCTCTTCGCGCCTCTAAGATGCTCTGCCATCCTCTCGACGCACTCGACGCCGTGACATCGGTAGAGGATGCCAAGCGGCTCCTTCAGCTCATCGCGCATCTCCTCAGGAAGTAAAAGAAGTCTCAAGCTATCGCACCTTCAGAGCGTATCTTCCGGGCAGCGTTATGCCCAGCTTTGTGGCAACCTCAGAGCCCTTCGGATCTATGACCACCACATATCCGGCCCAGTCCTTGCTCAGCGAGGACGATCCGCAGATCGGGCAGACCAGCCCCTCCACGATCCTGTGGCACTCACGACATGCCTGCTCGGTCATTCAGCCTCCGCCTTCTGCTCAGCGCTCTCGGCCTTCTTCACAGGCTCCTTTGCCTCCTGTGTCTCGCCGCGCCGCAGGGCCTCGAGCCACTCGATCTTTCCCAAGCCTGTCTGGCGCATTGTGAGCCCGATCTTGCTTCCCCTCGGATCCTTCTCGTTCAGGCTCACAGCAATTATCCTCGCGCGGACCCTGTCTCCCTCAGCCAGGAACTTGTTCGTGTCCTTGCTCACAAGCCTGGCGTTCTTCTCATCATATGCCATGTACTCATCTGTTATCTGGCTCACGTGGAGCAGACCATCGAACGGCCCTATGCTCACGAACGCGCCGAACTTGACTATCTCGACGACCTCCCCCTCTACAACCTCCTGCATCTCGGGCTTGAAGACTATCGCATCGAAGACGACATCGTAATACACAGCGCCGTCGCCAGCTATTATGCGACCCTCTCCTATGCTGTCAACGCCTAGTATGGCCACTATGGCGCCCAGCGTCCTGTCGACCCTTGCCTCATACTTGGTCCTGAGGGCCATCTCAACCGCGGCATTCAAGGGGTTGCCCATATCCTCCGGGGGTATCCTCACCACACCCTCAAGCTTCATCCTTCTGTACATCAGAACCTCCCCTGCGCATCGATCTCGAGGTACTGGCTCTGGCGCAGGTAGATAACCGTGATGCCTCTCTTAGATAACCTTTTCCTGAGTTCCTTATCTCCCGTGAGCACGGCAGCTCCGGTCTCGGATGCGAGCCTCTCCAGGACGTCATCCGCCTCACCATCTGCATCAATAATTCTGCATCTGGAGAGCAGGCCGAGCGCGACATTCGCGGCGCGTCTGTCTTTCCCCCTCTCTGCGAGCTTGGAGATCGCCCTTAGCTCCCCGATCACAGCTGTTGGCACAAGGTACTCGAAGTACCCCAGCCTCTCGAGCTCCGAGAATATATCAACTCCGAACTGCTCCGGCATCATCAGCGCGTTTGTATCCAGGAGGACCTTCAAGCACCCTCTACCTCTAGGAGACTATGGTTCCGACGCCGATCAGGCGCCATCTGGCCCCGATGCGTCTGCTGACCGCGACCCTGTCACCAACCTCCGCGCAGACAGGCCTCTTGAGCTGCACCTGGACCTGGCCGCTCTCCCTCGCGCTTGTGACAACTCCCACAGTCGTAGCTGTGCCCACGTTGAGCATCAGCGGCTCGCTTGTGTGTATCGGCTCAACAGCAGCCTCCTCTGTGGATCCAACCACCCTGTCCAGGAGCTTCATGTCCATGACGAAGCTGTGCCACACAGGAGGAAGCTTTCCAGGGGCGCCCGCGACCTGCCCAACCAGATTATCGCTCTTCGTTATCGCGGGGTCGAGATTTGTTCCGACGCCGATCAGGCCACCCGGAGTGACCTCTGCGACGTCCTCGCCGCCTGCCCTCAGGTTCGTCACCTTGGTCTGTATCGGAACCCACTGCTTCTTGCCCTCTGCCTCAACGAGCCTTCCAGGGACTATCTCCAGCTTGTCGCCCTTCCGAAGCACCCCCTGGCTCAGGGAGCCGCCGACCACCCCGCCAACAAGGTTCTCGACCGCGGCTCCGGGGCGATTGACATCGAACGATCTCGCTATCTTGAGCAACGGCGGCTTCCTGGTGTCCCTCGACGGCGTGGGGATGTGCTCCTCTATCGCCTGGATCACCATGTCTATGTTTATGTTCTGCTGGGCCGATATCGGAACCACAGGAGCGTTCTCAGCAACAGTGCCCTTGACAAATGCCTTTATCTGCCTGTAGTGCTCCAGCACCTCCTCCTTCGAGATGAGGTCTATCTTGTTCTGCACTATTACTATCCTGTCTATCCCCGTTATGTTCAGGGCCATCAGATGCTCTTTCGTCTGGGGCTGGGGGCATGGCTCGTTGGCTGCTATCACCAGGACAGCCCCATCCATTATCGCAGCCCCGCAGAGCATTGTGGCCATAAGCGTCTCGTGCCCCGGTGAGTCCACAAAGGAGACCGTCCTGAGAACGGTGGTGGGGGATCCACAGTGCTTGCATATCTCGTCCACTGTGTAGCAGTCGGGTGCAGGGCAACTCGGGCACTTCCTGAAGGTAGCATCGGCATAGCCAAGCCTTATCGATATGCCTCTCTTTATCTCCTCGCTGTGCTGATCGGTCCATACGCCGGACAGTGCCCTGACCAGTGTGGTCTTCCCATGGTCCACATGGCCGACCATGCCTATGTTAACTTCCGGTTTTGGCAATTTTGGATCTCCTCGAGTATCGATGATGCACCCTACAGCATACACTATATAAATACTTCACGAAAAGCTCTCAGGCATAGCCTGCGTATGCATCTCTTATCTTGCTTCTTATCTCAGAGACGAATATCCTGTAGCTGTTATGTGTGAAACCCTTCCAGCCTATGAACTCCTCGTAGAGGCCTGCGCCGAACGCCTCCTCATCCGCAGTGGTGCTTGGCGTACCAAAGCCTCTCAGGATCGAGAAGTTCTCCTCAAGGTACAGGAGCAGGGCCATCTCCGAGTACGGCCTGGGCAGCAGGGGCTGCGTCTCGATCAGCTCAAGAAATAGCCTCTCGTCCTCCCTCAGATCATCCGGGGTTATGTTCAGTTTTCCGATACGCTCTGAATCGTACGTCCTGATCTCTGAGCCTGAATCCCTTGTTATATCCTCGAATATCCTGGCCACCTCTAGCTCGTGCTCCAGTGTGAAGAGAAGCATCTTCTCCGTCGCCCTCTCTGCATAGCTCTTGTTCAGAGATATCATCGAGAACCACAGGCCTCTGTAGTACATGCGCCTGCTCATCGAGATCGAGAAGTCGAGCGCGTTGCTCCTTTCACCAAGCGATGGGAAGAAGTTGATCGTATCTGTCTCCAAAAATATGTGCTTGTCCGTGTCCTCGCATTGCAGACCCCTCACACGATCGATGCTGGACAGTTCGCGAAACACCTCCAGGGGATCCTCGAGCCTCCTGTACTCGCTCAGGAGACGATCCCTCTCAGGCTTTGACAGGCATGCAATCCTGCTGCCGACCTTTCCTGCAACGTATCTTATCCACTTTATGTACTCCATCTCGAAGAGTGCTCTGTCCATACTCACATCTCGCAGGTTTCTCATTCTGTGGGCGCACAAAGTATTTAGCAGGAGCGGAGATTTGGGTCTGGGAGGTGAATGTGGTGGAGGAGGAGATCGGGAGGATCAGAAAGAATGAGAGCACAGAGGTGGTGATCAGGAAGACGGAGTTCAGGGGATCTGTGGGCGTGGACATCAGGGAGTATCTGACCTCTGAGAGATATACTGGATGGTCGAAGAACGGCGTGCGCATACCCATAGAGCTGTGGGAAGAGTTCAAGGCGATCCTGGACAGGGTCGGGACCGGAGATGGGGGATCCTGAGTCCGCCCAGCCCGGCTCCTTGAGAGCCCGGATTGCGTCCGTGACTTCCTCCCGCCCTAAGAGCGGGGCTTCCTGCGCTTCGACTTTGTCGAAGCCCTATCGATGCAGTCAAGAGACGTCGAAGGTTTCACAGATCCGGTTATCCAGCATCTCCACAGGCTCTATCCCTCAGTCTGAGGGTGAGTATGTTCAACGCTGCGTTATGATCTCGATCCAGTTTCAGTCCATCGGACAGACATCCTCTGCCGATCGCAACGCTTAAATCAGGATCTGCCTCAACACCCTCTTGTGCCGCCGTGGCTTAGCCCGGTTAGAGCGGCTGATTCGTATGAGCATCTGCTCCGGGATATCAGCAGTTCATGGGTTCGAATCCCATCGGCGGCTTCTGCAACATGATGGCGTATGGGTTTTCTCTGCTTCCATAAGGATAAAAATGAGTGTGTTCTGTACTCCCTATTGTAGTGAGCAGCATGTGACCCATGACTCGTATGGTACCATGACTCATATGGTATTTTGCACACGATGTCGTTACCGGAAATGCCACTCATCGAATCGGGCACATAGCCCCCTGCTCCGCAGAACTCTCACCCTGCGGGAATATGCAGGACGCCAGCATGAGGCAAGCATCAAATATATAGATCAGAAGGATAACGATCAGATTTAGAGGGCAGATATTGAGTATGGAAGAACCGAACGAGTTGCTTGGCAGCATACAGTTCGAGGATACGAGCAGCATCACAGTCCCTGAGAGCCTTATAGACCAGGTCATAGGCCAAGAGGAGGCTGTGGAGGTGATAAAGAAGGCGGCACACCAGCGCCGCCATGTGATGCTCATCGGCTCGCCCGGCACAGGCAAGTCGATGCTGGGAAAGGCCATGAGCGAGCTTCTTCCGGTGGAGGAGTTGCAGGATATCCTGGTCTATCACAACCCGGAGGACAACAACAACCCGCGCATCAGGGTTGTGCCTGCAGGTCGAGGCAGGCAGATCGTGGATGCGCACAAGATGGAGGCCAGGAAGAAGGTCCAGACCAGGAACATGTTCTTCATGCTCATCGTCATGGGGCTGATAGTCTACGCTTACTACACCGGCCAGCTCCTCTTCGGGATAATCGCAGCAGCACTGATCTTTCTTTCGATGAGGTATCTCATACCGAAAGAGGATGTGTTCATACCAAAGCTTCTGGTGGATAACAGCGGCAAGAAGACCGCTCCATTCGTTGATGCAACAGGTGCGCACGCAGGAGCGCTGCTCGGCGATGTGAGGCACGACCCGTTCCAGTCAGGCGGCCTCGAGACCCCGAGCCATGAGAGGGTAGAGTGCGGCGCGATCCACAGGGCGCACAAGGGTGTGCTGTTCATAGATGAGATCAACACGCTCAGACTGGAGTCGCAGCAGAGCCTTCTCACAGCCCTCCAGGAGGGCGCTTACCCGATAACAGGGCAGAGCGAGAGGTCCTCAGGAGCGCTCGTCCGTACAGAGCCGGTGCCATGCAGCTTCATAATGGTCGTCGCGGGGAACCTGGATGCTGTGCAGGGAATGCATCCCGCGCTCAGGTCCCGCATCAAGGGCTACGGCTACGAGGTCTACATGAGGGACACGATGGAGGATACTGTGGAGAACAGGGACAAGCTGATAAGGTTCGTGGCCCAGGAGGTCGTGCGGGACGGGAAGATCCCTCACTTCACGAGGGATGCGGTTGCTGAGATAATCAGAGAGGCGAAGAGGCGTTCCGGCAGAAAGGGGCATCTGACACTGATGCTCAGAGACCTCGGAGGGCTGATACGCGTCGCCGGCGACATCGCGAGGTCTGAGGGCGCGCCGCTGACCGAGGCCAGGCATGTCATAGAGGCCAAGAGGATGGCGAGATCTCTCGAGCAGCAGATGGCCGACAGGTATCTCGAGAGGAGAAAGGAGTACAGCATGTACAAGAGCTCCGGAGACGAGATCGGAAGGGTGAACGGTCTCGCTGTCATCGGCGACTCTGGCATAGTACTGCCCATAATGGCAGAGGTCACGCCCGCCCAGTCCAAGGAGGAGGGGCGGGTGATCGCGACCGGCAGGCTTCAGGAGATCGCGAAGGAGGCCGTGACAAACGTCTCAGCTCTGATCAAGAAGTTACAGGGCGAGGACATAACAACAAAGGATGTCCATATCCAGTTCATCGGCACATACGAGGGCGTTGAGGGCGACAGCGCATCGATATCGATAGCCACAGCGGTCGTCTCTGCTCTTGAGGGAATACCCGTGAAGCAGAGCGTCGCGATGACCGGCTCGCTCTCTGTAAGAGGAGATGTGCTTCCTGTTGGCGGGGTAACACAGAAGATAGAGGCTGCGGCCCAGGCTGGGATAAAGACCGTGCTGATACCCAGATCCAACATGGGCGATGTGCTTGTGGACGAGTCCATAAGAGACAAGATAGAGATCATACCTGTGTCCAATATCAGCGAGGTCTTCGAGTACAGCCTGGCCGGGCAGAGGTCCAAGCTCCTCGAGAAGCTCAAGAGGTTCGCGACGGAGAAGAAGATAGGGATATCCCTGCCTGATGGCATTCCGAGTCCAGCGATGAGCATACTCTAGTGATCTGCATGGAGTTCTTCGATACCAGAATCGTCAGGGGCCGGAGGATAAGCATAGTCGTCGACAACTCAAAGGTCGAGGAGATCTCGGATAGCATATTCCAGGGTGTGGCCGTCAGAGCTCTCGTGGACGGAGCATGGGGCTTTGTGAAGAGCGACAGAATTGAAGACCTGGAGAGGAGCATAGAGAGGGCCCGGAGGATAGCCAGATCGGTCAACGGTCGTGAGATACTGCAGCTGGCTGAGGGCGAGAGGGGTGTGAGCTGCAGGGTGCCGGTGAAGAAGGACCCCTCATCGGTCTCCCTTGAGGAGAAGGCAGATCTCGTCAGGGAGATAGAGAGGGCGGCGAGGCTCCCCGGGATATCAAGCACGCGTGTCTTCTACACAGATATTCTCACTGAGACAGAGTACAGCAGCTCGGATGGAGTATCGCTGAAAAGCTCCGTGACCAGGACCGGCTTCGGGATAAGCGCTGTGGCCACAAGAGCTGGCCTCCTCCAGTCGAGCAGCGAGATAAGGGCTGGTGTCTGCGGGCTGGAGCTGATCGAGCGGGAGGATCCATTTGAGCTCGCACGCAGAGCAGCCAGAACAGCTCTCGATCTGCTGGACGCGAGGGTTCCCAAAGGCGGAAGGTTTCCGGTCGTGCTGGACCAGGAGCTGGGCGGGGTCTTCATACACGAAGCAGTTGGACACGCAGCAGAGGGGGACATAGTTCTCGAGGGCGGGTCGATACTCCAGGGAAGGATCGGAGAGCAGATAGGCTCTGAGCTTGTAACCGTGAAGGACGATCCCTCTCTCCTGGAGTACGGACACTATCCCTTCGATGACGAGGGCTCTGCAGCGAGGGAGACGGTTCTCGTTGAGAACGGTACGCTGAGATCGTATCTTCATACAAGAGAGACTGCTGGAAGGCTGGGTGGAAATCCGCGGAACGCGAGAGCTCAGGGATACAACCGCCCGATAGTGAGGATGTCAAACACCTACCTGGCCAACGGCGACTGGAGCCTCGAGGAGATCCTCGAGGAGATGAGGGAGGGGGTATACCTCATAGGGAGCCGCGGCGGGCAGGTCAATACCGCCGAGGGGATCTTCCAGTTCAATGCAAGGAGAGGCTATCTTGTGAGGAACGGAGAGCTCGCCGATCTCATAAGGGATGTATCCCTCTCGGGCCAGACCCTGAGCATCCTTAAGGGAGTGAGAGCGGTCGCAGACGATCTCAGGTTCAACAGCGGTGGATGCGGAAAGGGTGGACAGGTCGTGCCGGTGGGAGATGGTGCGCCACACATCCTGATCGAGGAGGCGGTGGTCGGCGGTGCAGGATAGATCTACCAGAAGCGTCTTGTGACAAGCTAAGCCTATGTATCAAATCGTTTTGACAGGGCTGTTCGGGTGCAATCTCCGCTCTTTGGAGTAAGCACGTGAGGGGCGGTTATCAGAGGAGATCAGCAGGCATTTGGTTCAGCTTGTGAGACGCAGGCGGGTCGCTGAAGACTGTACTTCATCCGTGAATGTGGGTGTGAGCGTGCTCGTCTCTGTGCGTGTGCGGATGTCTGTGGATCAGCCTGCCATGGCGGTGCATATGCTCATGAATGAGGTTCGTCTCCAGGAGCAGATCTATATCGTTCAGAACATCATCGACATCTCTGTCCACAACAATCCTGTGGTTCTCCCCTATGACAACTGCTCTCCTGCTTATCTTATCTATGATGTCCAGATCGTGTGTTGCTGTTATGATGGTCTTTCCGCAGCTTGCAAGCTCGTCCAGAAGCTCGATCAGCCATAGCTGGCTGCGCGGATCCAGTCCAGCGGTCGGCTCATCGAGAAGCAGGACGTCCGGGTTCGTCGCAAGCACAGATGCTATGCAGACCTTCTTCTTCTCGCCGCCGCTGAGCGTGTGAGGCGCCCTGTCCCTGAGCTTCGTTATGCCGAGCATCTCCATCAGCTCCTCAACTCTCCCCCTGACCTCTTCCATCGGCATATCCAGCTGGAGGGGGCCGAACGCGATCTCGTCAAAGACAGTGGATGAGAAGAGCTGAACATCAGGGTTCTGGAAGACGAATCCAACCCTGCTGCGGAAGAAACGCTTGAATTCGTTATCTTTGAGCGTGCCGAATATCTCCTCATTCACCTGAGTCCCGAACGCATAGTATCTCCCTGACGTTGGGTATATGAGAGCATCAATTATTGCAAGGAGCGTCGATTTTCCGGAGCCGTTGGCGCCCAGAAGCGCGACCTGCTCTCCCTGGCTGATCCTCAGATTTATGTTCTCCAGCGCCTTCAGCCTGCCATTGTAGATGTAAGATACATCCTGCAGATCGAATATCACATTCATATCAAACCATCTCATGCGTTCGCGATCCCGCGCGTCAGGAGCAGAATGCTGATCACCACCGAGACCCCGAGAGCGATGTAGTCGCGGCTCCTCATGGCGAATTCATAGCTGAGCCTGACATCGCCGCTGAAGCCTCTCGATATCATCGCCATGTGGACCTTCTCGCTCATGTCGAGCGCCTTTATAAGCATGTAGCCTATCCTCCCGCCGACCCATCTCTGCTCCGCCAGGGTACCTCTGCTCTTGATCGTCCTGCTCCTCTTCGCGATGTAGAGATCCCTGATCATCTCCATGAAGAGAAAGATGTACCTGTTGGCCATCTCGAGCGTGAGAACGTAGACCTTCGGCACTCCGATGGATCTCAGGGATTTGAAGAGCACCTTCTGAGGGGTTGTGAGAAATAGCAGCACGACAGCAGAAACACATGCTGCGACCCGCAGGGTGAAGAGAACCGCTGCCCTGCTGCCCTGAGATGTTATGTATATGCTCTCCGGAATCGCGAGAGGCCCGATGTGCGCGCCCCGGCCGAGATCCACCAGAGGCAGGAGGACGTCACCGGGCAGGAAGATGTTGAGCGTCATCGGAATGGCTATCACACCTGTGAAGATCGGTATGAACAACCACACTCTTTTTATAAAAAATGCTATACTTATTGAGCTCAGATATGCAAGAACCAGCGTCGCGAGATAAAATAAAGCTATAATCTCCAGGTTTCTCGTCATGCTTATTGCGAATATCAGGGAGAGCATCGAGATCAGCTTGACCCTTGGGTCGAGGCTCTGCAGAAGGCCTCTTCTGGAGGAGATCTCTTCAGTTGTCATCGCCTCCTGGAAGAAGGATATGATGCTATCTATCGTCTTTTTGACGAAGTCCTTCCTCGCGGGAGGCGGTGGAGCAAACTCCGTGTGAGTTAGACTGACGCTCTTCATCCACTCAGGTATCATGATGCAACCCGGTATGACTCTTTTGTGGAGACGTATTAATATCTTCCTGAGGCTCACCCAGCTGATCTGGTACCAGATATGCAGGGAGGAGATGCCGTACTGCTCAGCGGAAATCGCATCAACCCAGGTCTCTGATAACACGAGATGAGCCTGCGTTGATTTGCGTGGACGGCGGATGGCAAGCTTTAAGGCCTGGAGGGTATGAGTAGAGGGCATGCGCACAATACCGATCTCGGTTCTGCTCATGCTTTTTCTGCTCGCCGGAGCAGCTCATGCTGGCTGCCCGACTGGGACAGGCGGCGTGAACTGGCTTGGTGGGTATGATATAGGATCTGATACAGGCACGCCCGTCGGATTTGAGAGGCCGAACATGGGCATGCCGAAGCCCGTGACAAAGCCAGATATGTCAATGCCTGAGCCGGGGCCGGTCAAGACGACCAGCGAGTCGGGCAATGCTTCTGCAGCAAATGAGACCAACAGGACCACAGAGAGCGTCAATACTGTGGAACAGCGGGCGCAGATCAACCTGAGCGGAAGCTGGAGCTTGAACCTCTCTGACGGCAGACATGTGGAGCTCCTGCTGTATCCTGTGGGCACGGTCTTTTACGGTACAGGCACACTGATCGAGGGGAACTCGACAATTCCGCTCAAGGCCAGGGGCTCTGTGGGAGATGATGTACGCCTCGACCTGATCCAGGTGTTTGACGGCGAGAAATACAGAGAGGATGTGCTCTACAAGCTGACCCTGGTGCAGGAGAACAACACGATCTCAGGGAGCTACAGCAGGTTCGGCACCAATGGAGATGCAGCTCTCGTGACCGGCACTGGCACCGTCACTGACGTCGTTCATAAGTGAGAATCAACCCATTTGATTCAATCCCTTTTTATGAGTGAGCTGCCGCTCATAGATTCAGGTTTTTCCATTCCAAGCAGATCGAGCATTGTGGGGGCGACATCCGCGAGGATCCCGTCGTCCCTGAGCATCCTGGCGCGATCACAGCCGACCAGGATGAACGGCACCCTGTTGGTCGTGTGCGCGGTATGTGGCTCTCCTGTGCCCCGCTCCACCATCTTCTCCGCATTCCCATGATCTGAGGTTATGAGAGCAACCCCCCCTCTGGAGAGAACCTCACCGACGACGGTGCCGACGCCGCGATCGACGGCCTCAACAGCACGCACAGCAGCTTCGTATATACCGGTGTGCCCGACCATGTCAGGGTTGGCGTAGTTCATGATCACAACATCATAGATCCCGGATCTGATGCGCTCCACAACTGTGGATGTGACCTCTGGCGCCGACATCTCAGGCTTCAGATCATACGTCGGTATCTTGGGAGATGGTATCAGGATCCTGTCCTCGCCGGGAAACGGCTCCTCCCTCCCGCCGTTGAAGAAGTATGTGACATGCGCGTACTTCTCAGTCTCCGCTATCCTGAGCTGCCTGAGTCCGGCCCTGCTCAGAACCTCGCCCAGCGTCTCCTTCAGGTACTCTGGCGGAAACGCGACAGGAGCGTCGATACTTTCATCATACTGCGTCATGCAGACGAAAAACGGTCTGAGATACCTGCGCTCGAACTCCTTGAAATCGGTCTGCACGAAAGCTCTGGTTATCTGGCGCGCGCGATCGGGCCTGAAGTTGAAGAAGATTATGCTGTCCCCCTCCTGGACAAGCCCATGTGGATCGATCACAGTTGGTTTCAGGAACTCATCGGTCTCGCCCCGATCGTATCCCGTGCGAACCGCCTCCTCTGCGCTGGCTGCATGCATCCCAAGACCCTCGGTCATGGCCCTGTAAGCAGCCTCGGTCCGGTCCCATCTCTTATCCCTGTCCATCGCATAGTAGCGCCCGGATATGGTGGCGATTCTTCCGATGCCGATCTGGGCGAGCTTCTCCTCGAGCTGTGATACGTAGATCAGTGCGCTCCTCGGTGGAACGTCCCTGCCATCGAGTATGGGGTGCACATAAACCCTCTCGACCCCAAGCTCCTTTGCCATGTCGAGAAGCGCGAAGAGGTGTGTGATGTGGCTGTGAACGCCGCCATCTGAGAGCAGGCCCATCAGGTGCAGGTTTCTCTTCGAGTCCCTCGCATGCACCATCGCGTCGACAAGCTGCTTGATATCCTTCAGCCTGTTCTGCTCGATGGCCAGGCTTATGCGCGTGTAATCCTGGTAGACGATCCTTCCCGCGCCAAGGTTCAGGTGACCCACCTCGGAGTTTCCCATCTGTCCTCTGGGAAGCCCCACATCGAGCCCTGATGCGCCAAGAGACGTGTGCGGGTAAAGGGACTTGAGCCTGTCCAGGTTTGGCTTGTGGGCGCCTGCGACCGCATTTCCCTCTCTCTCCTCGGAGATCCCGTAGCCGTCCATTATTATAAGAACCACCGGCCTCATGATGCCAGCTGGGTTGTCCCCAGGCTTTTTAGCGGTTGCGGGTGGGATTACGGCGTACTGTAACGGAAGCTTCAGCACAAAGGTTATCTTCAAAACCTCAGAGTAAAGCCTGGATGAAGATACTCGTGGTCAACAACTACGGCCAGTTCAATCATCTCATACACAGAAGCATAAGAGAGAAGGTTGAGACCAGGATTGTATCAAACGAGACGCCTGTTGAGGAGATCGTAGCAGACGGCATGATCCTCGGCGGGGGACCATCGATGGAGCGAGCCGGAAGGTGCTCAGAGTACCTGCGGATGCTGGATATTCCTGTCCTCGGCATATGTCTTGGGTTGCAGATAATGGCCGTGACCTTCGGGGGTAAAGTCGAGACCGGCAGGATCGGCGGATATGCGAACGTCGAGATAGAGGTCCTGGATGAGGATGGCATTCTTCGAGGGATCCCGAGGAGGTTCATGGCATGGGCCTCGCATGCGGATCAGGTGACGATCTGCCCCAGAGAATTCAGGGTCATCGCGCGCTCGTCGATCTGCGAGATAGAGGCGATCTGTCACGAAAGCAGGCCGCTTTACGGCGTCCAGTGGCACCCGGAGGTCGCCCATACAGAGCATGGGGAGAAGGTCTTCGATAACTTCCTGGAGATATGCAGGAGATGATCGATCTCAAGAGGGCGAGCGGGATCTCGGTTGAGGCGCTGGCTGAGAGGATAAAGGCGATAGGGTTCAGGTGCCAGCGCTGCGGCGACTGCTGCAGCGGCCCGGATGCAGAGGTACTGGTCTTCCCCTCTGAGGTGAGGAGGATCGTATCTCATACAAACCAGCCGTGGCAGGAGGTGGTCGAGCCTCCGGCGACCGGCGTCTGGGACAGAGAAGGGAACTTTCACACGCTAGAGTGGATGCTCAGGCGCCGCGGAAATGGCTGCGCTTACTACGATGCTGCATCAGGATCGTGCAGAATATACCCAGCGCGCCCTGACATCTGCAGGACGTATCCTTTCTATCTTGACGGAGATGAGCTCCGTGTCTCAGAGTGCAGGGGTCTGGGGATGGAGATGGATGATAACGAGGCGCTGCAAATTGCCCAGGAGCTGAAGAGGCGTCTCATCTCAGAGATACTGGAGGAGAGGGGGGCCAGATCGAGGTTCTCCGGATTTGCGGCTGCAGACCGACCGGAGAGGCCGACAGGCGTGTGCATAGTTCACGATGGCGAGGGGGCTCACCGTCTTCCGCTCGGCAGAGGCGAGCACTGAAACAGGGGGCAGCATACCGGAGGTGGATGCAGAATCGGTAGAATGTGCGAGCTAATCAAAGGCGACGGGTCGAAGTTTTCACTTTTGGCTTTTCCCGTGATCTGGTCGGGTAGCAGATATGTGATGGAAGAAAAACCCTGCAGCCAAAGGAAATTCACCTAAGATCGTGATGGCCCTAAAGACATGGTCCATCAAGAAAAGCCGGCAACCGCTTCTGAGATCTAAAAGCTGCGAAGGGCTGGGAGATGCAAGCCTCTGCTGCAATGTTTAATGCTACTGACAGTGATCTCTGTACCTGCATTTCTCCTTTTCAGAGCACTTTCCGGGATCTCTCTCGTAGAATATCATGTCCTGGATGCCATCCCTCTCCTCCACAAACCACTGCCTGAGCTCGTCGCTGAGGATAAAAAAGTCCCTCTCTATGTGAGGCGTCGGGTGACCCTTGGGAAAGCTCAGGTAAACCGTGCAGCCGATGTTTATCGGCACCTCGTACAGGCTCTCATAGACCAGTGCATATCCTGTAGCGGAGAGCCTGTGGAAGTCCCTCCTCTGGCCGGTCTTCAGGTCGCAGACCATCATTCCCCCCATGTTTATCGCATCTGCGCTGAGGTTGCTGCTAAGCCCGAGATATCTGCCGTCCAGCTTATGCTCTACGACAAAGGGGAGGGCATGGTTTATCAGCGAGTCCTCACTTATATATCGGTACTTTCCAAGGTATGTGTAAATCGCAGAGACTATTCTCGAGACCTCGAAGGACCAGAGCTTTCTGAGGTTCTCGGTAACATCCCTGGGAGCATCAGTTACGCCAAGAGCTAGCATCTGCTTCTCTGCTTCTTCAACAGCCTTTGGCAACCCTTCCATGAGTATCTGGGCGAGGGAGGTGCAGACCTCCAGCCCCTGTGAATAGATCAGCCTCTTTGCAGCAGAAAAGAGCTCGGCGATCGCCTGATGGTATATCCGCCCAGAGACCATCTCCTCGCTTGGAGGCACATCAACCCTCATCACATGTCTCAGGAAAGCATCTCTCCTGGTCTCGCAGTACTTATCTGCGATCTCCCATACCGGCAGGATTATATCATGAGGCGGCGAAAGCTCTGGCCTGTACCAGTTCCAGCCCCTC
Source organism: Methanothrix sp. (assembly GCF_024518575.1). GTDB lineage: Archaea > Halobacteriota > Methanosarcinia > Methanotrichales > Methanotrichaceae > Methanothrix_B. The sequence continues at coordinate 30,761 of NZ_JANIHG010000017.1, forward strand.
AGCTCCTCTGCTATACCTCTATCCCTGGCCGCAGGTATGAGCTTTTTAAGAAGATACTTCCGTTCTTCTTCGGAGAAGAAATACACCTGATTCCTCCCATGCACCTCTATACGCATTCACAGTAGCGCCTGTATTCGCAGTCTGTACATCTGGCCGGATTTCTGGAGCAGGTTGGTTCCGTTTCGTCCTCAACGATCCTCCGGATCTCAATGATCATCTTCATGGTCCTGCGCCTCAGCTCATCCGTGATATCTATCCGGACGTTCAGGCGCTCTCTGCTGTAGTGGATAAACCCCCGGCGGACGGTGGTCTTGAAGCAGTCCTCGACGAGAAGCGCGTATGCGGCCAGCTGATACTTGTGGTTCAGATATGCTGCGCCGTTATTCGAGTATCCAAATTTGTAGTCCACAGGTATCAGCTCCCTCTCAGTCTTCACAAGATAGTCGAGAACGCCGCGAAGACCGAGCGACTGGCTCGCCAGCTCCACCCGGAAGAGCTTCTCCGCCCTGTCCAGCTCCGGATCGTAGAAGACCGCCCCTTTCCTTCGTTTCTCTCTGGCTGTGATGGACTCATGTGCCTCTCTGCCTGAGTCTAGCTTTTGATCAGGCGGTTTTGGCACGTGAAGGACATGATCGAAGTAGATTATCTTCGGGCAGTATAGGTACTGCTTCACATCGCTCACTGTTATCATAAATGCTGAGGTCTAAATAATTTTCACACTCTCCTCCTCGATCTCGTACAGCTCTCCGATGCTCTCCCTCATGCCGAAGCACCTGGAGCACATTGGATACATCTGTATATTCCCCTCCTCGCCCTTCATCAGCTTCTCAAGTCGGAGGCGCAGCTTATCTCTGGTGTTGTGGTTAAGAAAGCCGTAGAAAGCGCTCTTCTGGATGCGCATGCAGCCGTATTCCATGAGAACCCTGGAGACTCTTGATCTGAGAAGGTCGTCGCTGATATCGTAAATTATGATCGTGTCCATGATTCACCATCTCGGCGTGAAGGGTTCGTAGCGAGGTCGCTCTCCTCTCAGAAATGTGGCGACGGAGGATGCCTGCGAGCGGATGATGTTCCGGATAAGCTGGCTCCTCTCCTGGTACTGGATACGCTCATCCAGGCGGTTGTAGAATGCGGATGATGCGATCTTAATGCCATCCTTTGTCATTCTGCAGTCCTCCTGGAAATGATCCTGAGACATCGTGCGGGCGAGGGAGACGACGACGCGATCCACAACCAGCGGCCTGAATTCCTCCATCATATCATACACAAGCTTCTCCTGTCCGGAGCGATCTGCATGCAGGAATCCTGCATATGGATCGAGGCCTGCATAGAGAGTCGCTGCCCACACCTCCTGCTCCAGGAGGTAGTAGCCGAAGTTCAGCAGGGAGTTTATAGGGTCTCTGGCGTCTGGATACTTCCTGCCTGGAAAGCTCCAGCCATCTGGGATGAGCTTGGACCAGGTGCACCAGTATATCTCACCAGCATTGCCCTCAAGGCCCATGATCTGCTCACGTGCATCATCGAGCCTGCCTTTGACGAGATCCAGCTGTGGTATGATCGCCTCGATCTGGCTGGAGCTGTTGCGGAACTCCTCCCAAAGATCCTTCCTTTCTTCCTTCCACTTCTTGGCGAAGCTCTTCAGCAGTGATGCCTGGTTCTTCAGCTTTCCGCGGATGAACGC
>NZ_JANIHG010000052.1 GCF_024518575.1 Methanothrix sp.
GCAAAGATAAGAAACTGGGAAGCCTGAGATGGACAAGAGCTATAGAATGCTGGAACAACTTCTGTAAAATGTTTATCTTTTACTACAACTTCGCGAGGGGGTGATAGTGTTATTAGGACAGGTCCGTCCTGGGCAACGATACATTTATAAATAAAAAATCTAAATATACCATAGTCCCTTTAACGAGGGCTGGCATGAGCATGGCATGATGTCGCTTTGAGTGCCGGTGCGATAGGGGGACGACATGCCGCATTGATAGGTCCTTGGGGGAGATCACTGACGGGATCTGACAATGACCTCAAGACAACCCAGATGCGGTACACGAGCCCGTTGCGAGGGTTGCCGGTCAGACAGAGGTTACCGCAGGATGATGCACCGGAGTTAGCATCGGGCGACAGATTCATGTTAATTGCTTGAAATACAGTTGGGCAAATCCTTCGCTATGCACTGGCGATATGTATCGTACAGGGTTCATGAAGCGCTGTGTACGAATATAATGGTTCCATGATCTTGCTCCGCGCTGTATGGCGGTTTTCAGACGATAAATCTTATGTTCTCCAGTGGATGGGCGGATGAGACCCATCCGGCCAGGGAGCACTCACGCGCAAATCTTATCTATATTGTGTTTCGACTAGAGCACATCCCATGGTGGTGTGGTTGAACAAGCTCTCACCCCACAAGCACTGTATAATATGTGGCAATGCCATCGAGGCAGACAGCACATTCTGTGATGAGCTCTGCGAATCCAGGTACAGATCGGCCCAGAGGCGACAGCAGCTTGTTTTTGTTGTCTTTCTTCTACTGATGATAGCAACGTTCGTCCTGCTTGGCATCCTGCCAGCACTATTCGGGCAGAACAGGCCCGGCTGAGGTGGTTGATATGAGGTATCTCGGACTGATCATAACATCGGTGCTTTTGCTATCACATGCCTCAGCTGGGCTGAGCTACATACAGGTGAAGGATGTTACCATGATCCCTGACGGAGATGATCTGAGGTTTCAGGTGAATTACACACTGGAGCCATTCGCGAGGCTTTATGTGCTTGCTCTGGGGTGCAGGCATCTCGAGCCGGAGCTGATCAGGCTCTTCTCTAGCTATCAGAATGTAAGAACAGTGGGGGCCAAGCCCTCCACAGCAACGCTTGTCGTCGAGAACGCAGGCAAGTACCTTGATGGTTACTACCTGTACGACGCGAAGCCTCTGAGCTCTCCTGTATCCAGGTTCATGGTGGTTTACCCCGAGGGCGTCACCAGGACTTTTATCAATGTAACCTCCACACCCAGCATATTCGTGGATAAAAATGCTCTGAGAATGGCTGCACAGTGAACTCTGTGATGCTCTGTGGAACTTTTCCGACCCTCACATGATCTCTCCTGGATCACGGCCCAGACATGAGGTTATCCCGGTTCTGCCGTCATAGATATATACATTATATTCAGAATATAGACCTCAGCTTAGGTATATTTTTCATTTCGGCATACTATATATAAAACCTCGCCGTCTCTGCGATTGGTGATTGAAATGAGATTGCTGGCAATAGTCGCCATAATGCTTCTCGTGGGCGCGATCAGCCCTGCGCTGAGCGCCACAGATGTGCGTGTATCAGGATCGACTACTGTGCTGCCTCTTGCCTCTGTTTGTGCTGAGAGCTTCAACTCGGAGCAGAGCGATTACAGGGTCACAGTCACAGGCGGCGGCACAGGTGTCGGGATAACTGATCTGGGAGAGGGGAGATCGGATATCGCCATGGCATCCAGGGAGGTAACAGAGACCGAGAAGAACAAGTATGAGACCGCTGACAAGAAGTTCAACGAGATACTGGTGGGGTATGACGGCATAGTCGTAGCTCTGAGCCCGCAGATTTATGAGGCTGGCGTGAGGGCGCTCACAAAAGAGCAGGTAAGAAAGATATATGCCGGTGAGATCAGCAACTGGAAGGATCTCGGTGGTCCTGACATGAAGATATACGCCATAGCAAGGAGGGCCGGATCAGGCACGCGAGATACATTCAACGAGGTCATAATGGGCTCCAAGGAGGCAGAGACTCCTGGAGTATCGACAGAGGCTGCGGACAACTCTGAGGTGAAGACCGCAATAAAGGGCAGCGATAAGGCGATAGGCTACCTGGGGTACAGCTATGTCGCAGATGGTGCTGTGAAGGGAGTTGCGCTGGATGGAGTGGAGCCAACAGTCGATAACATCAAATCCGGAAACTACCCGCTGGCAAGGAAGCTGTACTTCTACACCCTCGGCGAGCCAAGCCCGGGAGCCCAGGCCTTCATAGACTTCGTGCTGAGCTCAAGCGGACAGGCTCTGGCCGAAAAGGCTGGCTATATACCTCTATGAGTGCTGGATCTGAAGATCCGGACTCAACTATTTTTACAGAAGTCTCATTCTCGGGACGTGTAAGATATATCTAAGTCACGCTTAACTTTTCGTGTGCTGTAATTGGCATTCCACCAAATCACCTGGATGAGCCTCAAAGATCGTCAACCATGGGGACGGGAGTTCCCGCTGCCGCACCAGGGTGATTCTGTGAGGCGATCAGCGCAGGAAGTCACATGTGGAGGGTTTCAGCTCTCACTGCATATGAGCCATGCTTCCTGACCGCATCCCCTTGAGCTTTGCAAGATCTGATACGAAAAGCTCCATCCGGCTCATATTTCTCAGAACAGCAGCCGGGTGGAATGTGATCAGGTATAGATCATCGAATATCCTTCCCCTGAGGGATGTCACGCCCTGCACCCCGAGGATCGCCTTTGCAGGAACGTTCCCGAGGAGGCAGATGGCTGATGGTCTGATTATCTCGATCTGTTTTCTCAGATACGGCATGCACGCCCGGATCTCCTCCTCGGTGGGACGCCGGTTTCCGGGCGGCCTGCACTTAACGATGTTTGTTATGAAGATCTCACCGCGATCCAATCCGGCGAGATCCAGAGCCCTGTCCAGGAGAGCCCCGGCCCTTCCCACAAAAGGCCTCCCCGCAAGATCCTCGGCCGCGCCCGGGGCCTCTCCTATCATCATGATTCTTGCGTTCTCTGGCCCATCCCCCGGAACAGCGTTTCTTCTTGTCTGAGAGAGCCCGCACCTCTCACATCTCCTGATCTCAGATGCAAGCTCCCTGAGATCATTACTGCACACGATTCCTCCTGCAATGAAGCATCGAGAGCATGGCTCTCAAATTCAACACCTCCAGGAGATCAGTCCTGCACAGACTCTCAGATCATCTCCTCCCGAACATCTTCTCCAGGCTCTCCGCGGATATCCGAACAACGACAGGCCTTCCGTGAGGGCACGTCCTTGGATTGTCGCATGCGAAGAGGTCTGTTAGAAGCCTGAGCATTGCGCTCTCGCTCAGCTTCTCCCCTGATTTTATCGAGCCCCTGCATGCCAGAAGCTTCAGAGCCTCATCCCTGAATGAGGTTTTGCACGCCCTCCCGAGATGCAGGATCTCTCTCAGAAGATCGCGAATCGACTCCGGCCTCTCAAGGCCCGCAGCTGCAGGCACAGACCTGACACTGTACGCCCTCCCTCCGAAGTGATCGATCTCGAAGCCGATCTCATTGAGTTTCGCGGAGAACGAATCGAGCAGTGCCGCCTCCCCGGGGGATAGCTCCACGGTGACTGGCTGGATCAGCTCCTGAGAGATGCTTCCGCTCTCGCATTTCTCCAGGAGATTCTCATAGCGGATCCTCTCAGCTGCTGCATGCTGGTCCACGAGGAATATTCCATCATCATCCTCAACGATGATGTAGAGATCGAGAGCCTGGCCCACAATCCTGATGAGCGGCTCCGAAATCCTCTGCTCAGTCTGCACCTCCAGGGGAAGCGTCTCCTGAATCTGGGGCCTGGAGCTCCAGAGCTGCGGTTCTGCAATCATCGTGGGCTGAGTGGCAGCAGGTATAGGTGAGGACCTCAGCGCGCTGAGCGCTGCGTCCCTCACAGCATCGTATATCTCACCCTCCTTGAGAAACCTGACCTCTCTCTTCGCGGGATGGACATTCACATCCACCAACGATGGATCTATCTCGATCGAGATGACAGCAACGGGATTCCTGCCTGACTGCAGAAAGCCCCTGTACGCCTCCCTCAATGCCTGAACGACAGCTTTGGAGTACACCGGCCTTTTGTTCACGTAAACGAGAAGAGACTCAGAGTCCTGGCGAGACTCATCAGGAGAGGAGATCATCCCATGGAGATCGAACCCCTCCCCTTTAGCCATTATGGGGATCATGCCCTTAACGGTCCTGAGACCGAATGCTCTGATCAGAGCATCATCCCATGTCTCCGAGGCGTTCGATCTGAACAGCGTCCTTTTGCCAGATGAGAGCTCAAATGAGATCCTGTGGTTTATTATGGCCATCTGTGTCACAAGCTCTGCGATCCTCGCGAGCTCCTGTGAAGGCGATGAGAGGTGCTTGAGCCTCGCGGGAATCTTCTCAAAGAGCCCCTTGACCTCTATGCTTGTCCCGTAAGGGCATCCATCATCTCTTATCTCTGCAACCCTCCCGTTCTCCAGCCGGATATAGGTCCCCATCGCAGAGCTTCTGGTTCTCGTGTGGACCTCAACGAATCTCGATACACTGGCTATAGAGGATAGAGCCTCCCCGCGGAACCCGAGGGTTTTAAGCCTGAAGAGATCATCTGCCCCCGAGATCTTGCTCGTGGCGTGTCTCTGGAATGCGAGTGGCAGATCTTCACGCTCGATCCCGCAGCCGTCGTCGACAACCTTTATGAGCGAGATCCCGCCGTCCCTCACCTCGACGAATATCCTCGTGGCTCCAGCGTCTATCGAGTTCTCGATCAGCTCCTTGACGACAGATGCCGGCCGCTCTATCACCTCCCCCGCAGCTATCCTGCTCACAGTCTCTTCATCAAGTATGTGTATCCTGGGCATCCTTACAGCCGAGCCTTCTTCTGTATTCCACAAGCAGGTTCAGAGCCTGAAGCGGTGTTATCTTTTCAAGCTCAAGGTTCTTTATCTCCTCGAGTATGGCGTTGTCCGGGGTCTCGGGCTGACTGAAGAATATGAGCTGCGTGTACCTCCTCGATCTCTCCCTCGATCTGCACTTTCTGATCTCTATGGCTGCCTGTTCTTCTATGATACCAAGAAGCTCCTCCGCTCTTCTTATCACCTGCTCCGGGACTCCAGCAAGCCTGGCGACATGTATTCCGTAGCTCTTGTTTGTCGCGCCGGGCACAACCGTTCTCAGAAACGTTATTGATCTCCCCTCCTCCTTCACCGCCATGCTGTAGTTCGCTATTCCAGGGAGATTGAGCTGCGTGAGCTGGTGGTAATGCGTCGCAAAGATCGTCTTTGCCCTTATCCTGGAGTGTATGTACTCCGAGACGGCCCATGCTATGCTCAGGCCGTCGAAGGTGCTCGTTCCCCTGCCGATCTCATCGAGCAAAATCAAGCTGTCTTCTGTGGCCGAGACAAGTATGTTTGCAAGCTCGCTCATCTCCACCATGAATGTAGATCTCCCTGAGACGAGATCGTCCCTCGCTCCGACCCTTGTGAAGATCCTGCCCACCAGACCTATCTTCGCATAGGATGCTGGAACGAATGATCCGATCTGAGCCATTATCGCTATCAGAGCGACCTGGCGCATGAATGTCGACTTTCCAGCCATGTTCGGTCCGGTCAGTATCATGAACCAGCTGCGCTCGTCCATTGTGAGATCGTTCGGGACGAAGCTGCCCTTCATGACTCTATCGAGAACAGGATGCCTGGAGTCGCGGAGCACTATCTCCCTTCCAGCATCGACCAAGGGCCTCACCATCGCTCCTCGGAGGGCAGCCTTCGCCAATCCCAGGATCACGTCAAGCTCGCCTATCGCGGCTGCGACCTCCTGGACAGATCTCGTCCTGGCCGCGACCTCTCGCCGCAGATCGAGGAACAGCTCGTGCTCGAGCGCTGACGACCGCTCCTGAGCTGAGAGCACCTTGCTCTCCATCTCCTTCAGCTCCTGGGTCACGAAGCGCTCAGCATTCGAGAGCGTCTGCTTTCTTATGTAGTCGCCCGGTACCATTGAAAGATTCGGCTTCGTGACCTCTATGTAGTAACCGAAGACGTTGTTGTATCCGACCTTAAGCGACTTTATCCCCGTCCTCTTCCTCTCAGAGGATTCGAGCTCCGCGATCCAGTCTCTTCCACTTCTGAGCGCTCTGCGCAGCTCGTCCAGCTCGGGGCTGTAGCCGTCCCTTATCACACCACCATCCCTTGGCGATGCTGGCGGGTCATCTGAAAGTGCCCTTTCGAGCAGCTCCACTAGATCATCAAGCTCGCTTGCATCCAGCCTCTTTCTGATATCAACAAGATACTCTGACTCCAGACCGCTAATCGCCCGTGAGATCTCAGGGAGCCGGCGGAGCGATGCCCGCAGAGCCACGAGATCCTTTGGCCCTGCGCTCCCAAGCGAGACGCGCCCGATGATCCTCTCCAGGTCGCTGAGGCCCTCGAGAAGCTCCGAGATCTCCTCTCTTATCATCGCTCTTCTCACCATCTCCTCAACTGCATCCTGCCTTCTGCGAATGACCTCCAGAGACATCGATGGCATCTGGAGCCACCTCGCCAGGGTCCTTGATCCCATCGGAGTGACAGTCTCGTCGAGGATCTCCATGAGGGTGCCGCTTCTGGTTCCATCTCTGAGATTCCTGAATATCTCCAGGTTTCTCAGCGTTATATCATCGAGAAGCATGTACTCAGAGGATGATACCATCCGGACCGGCTTGATGTGATCCGCCGAGTTGATCTTGGTCTGCCGCAGGTAGGATAGGATCGCACAGGCAGCGCGGGCGCAGAGAGGATTTCTCTCATAAAGATCTCCAATAATCCCGCTCGCTCCAGACACCTCATCCGGGGAGAACAGGCCAACATCGAGCTGCTGCACACGCATGCCATCCAGAGATATGCCAGTGGGGGCCAGACACTCCGCGGGGGAAAACCTGGCCAGTTCAGATCTGAGCCGCTCCAAGGGGACCTCCGAGGCTATGAAATCGCCTGTTGAGAGGTCGAGAAGAGCCAGCCCTGCTAGCCCGTTCTCCGGAAGAACAGCTGCGAGGTAGTTGTTGCTCTTTTCCTGGAGCAGCGCAGGCTCTATCACGGTCCCAGGGGTGACTATCCTTGTGATCTCTCTCCTCACGATCCCCTTCGCCAGCTTCGGATCCTCGACCTGCTCGCATATCGCCACCTTGTGGCCTGCGTTGACTAGCCTTGAGAGGTAAACGTCCAGTGAGTGATATGGTATGCCCGCGAGCGGGATCCTGTTCCCATCGTCGTCCTTCTGCCTCGATGTGAGGGTTATGTTCAGAGTTCTGGACGCGGTAATGGCATCCTCTCCGAATGTCTCATAAAAATCACCCATCCTGAAGAGCAGCAGGGCATCCGGGCACTGCTTCTTTATGCTGAAGTATTGCTCCATAAGTGGAGAGAGCCTGGCCATCAATCACATGTACACCACCTGTTAGATATGGCTTTCGAATATATGGATGAATATAAAGAGAC
>NZ_JANIHG010000018.1 GCF_024518575.1 Methanothrix sp.
GAATTCAGACACGCTGAGCGGTCTGAATGAGAAGATGTTTCAGCCAGATCATCTCCCGCACGTCCAGCTGCTCATGCTCAGACCAGTGGTGTTCCAAACGATAAATCCTCGAGCTCCAGAACCTTCATCCAGATGGAACGGCAGCTGCAATCCAAATTGAGATCAGCCCGGCTCTGGCTCAGTGAGAACGACCTTATCGCATCTGCAACATATCCATCACATGTGCCGCAGTTGTGCGGGCCCCTCTTCGCTCCCGCGCCCACAGGGTCGCATATCAGCGGAACTCTCAGCGAGGACTCGCGTAGCACCTCCACCGCTGACCAGAGCCAGGGGGGCCTGTAACTGCCGCGCTGCCACATCCTCTCAAGCGGTGTGTTTCTCTGGACGTTGCAGAGGTTCAGCGAGATGATGTCTGAGTGGGGCTCTGCGTCTCGCGCAGACCGAATGGCGTCAACGATCGCATCCATCTCAGAGAGCCCGGGCGGCTTGAGGAGGAGGTAGGTCTTCACGCGCCCTCCGAGAGAGTGTATGAGATCAGAGGCTCTCACGAAGTCTGAGAAGGTGAAACCCTTGTTTATGAGATGCTCCCTGACAAGATCGCTTGAGCTCTCCAGGCCAATGCCTATCTCCACATCAAGAAAGCTCAGGATCTGCTCTAGACCAAGATGGTCGATGTACTCAGGCCTGGACTCTATGACGAGCCTCCTCACATTCATATCTCTGAGCGATCTGAGTATCTCCAGGCGTGCTGCCTCAGGGACCTCAAAAGTATCCAGAAAGCTTCCGCTGGTGTAGATCTTTACGAGCTCCGCGCCCTCAGCTCTCTCAAGTATCGACCTGAGCTGCACGATGAGATCCTCGGCGCTCGCATCGACCCCCTCCTGTGCGTATCCGCACATCAAGCACCTGTTCCACCTGCATCCCCTGGTTCTGAGGATCACTGTGATTGATTCAACGACTCTTCCATCGAGAAGATCCCTGCCGCGCCAGACCGCAACCGGAGATCTTGAGTTCTTCATAGCTACCTGAGATACTGCATTGCGCTTATAGCTGCCGACGCACCAGCTCCGACAGCGGTTGTGACCTGCATCCTTCCGCCTGTGACATCTCCTGCCGCGAAGACCCCAGGCATTGATGTCTCCTGTGTGAGACGGTTGACCTTTACGAATCCTCCTTCAGTAAGCTCAAGCCCGAGATCCCTTGCGAGCTTTGTGTTTGGAGTGACCCCCATCTCCACGAATATGCCATCCACCTTAAGAGATCTCGGTGTCCCTCCGACCACGAACTCGATGCCGCTGACGAACTCATCTCCGACTATTCCAGTGACCTCGACGCCGAATGTCTGTGTTATGTTCGTGAGGCCCTTCAGCCTATCGAGGTACACAGCTTCTGCAACAAGCCTCTCCCTCGGGCAGAGGAGGTGGACCTTGCTGCAGATGTTCGAGAGGTACAGCAACGCCCGGGCTGCGCCGTTCCCGTAGCCGACTACTGCAGTTGTTCTGTCCCTGAACAGGGCTCCATCACAGTAAACACAGTATGAGAGGCCTCTTGTGACGTATTTCTCCTCTCCAGGCACACCGATCTTCCTGTGGCTCGCACCTGTCGCCAGGATCATGGCTCTGCAGACGTACTCCCAGCTCTCGGTCTTGATCCTGAACGTGTCATCAAGATGGACTATCTTCTCGACCATCTCCTGTCTGTACTCGGCACCATACTTCTGCGCCTGGGAGAGCATCCGCTCCGATAGCTCTATGCCCTGAATGCCATCAGGAAATCCAGGGTAGTTCTCGTAAAGTCCGCCCATGGATTGCTGGGAGGTGTATACGTTGCCCAGTATCAAAGTCTTCATGCCACCCCTGGCGCAGTACATACCGGCAGTCAGACCAGCCGGACCGGCACCCACAACAATGACGTCATACAAGGGAAGACACCAAAGATATTTTGCTGGTTAATGGTAGATAATACGATCGCTCAGGTCCTGATGGAGCGCCGGCCATGACCATCATCCATAAAGGGAACGATGCAACTGCCTGACCCGACAGTTCGGATTCAAAATGCGTGACGATCTGGAGACGGAGAAAAAGAGAATCCTTATATTCAATAAAAGCAAACAAATTGTAGATGATATCGCGCGACAGCTATGTCCTGAGGGCGTTCCTGGCCTCCACAATGCTCGGAATCACCATGGTCCTTCTCGCATTCGGTCTGATCCAGGTATTCATGTACGGCCCGACGCTTCCGTACTCTGTCATACTCGTGATAACGGCGATAAGCTTCGTCCTGTTCGTCGCGCTATTTGAGCGGTATCAGGTGGGTTCTGTGGCTGCATCGCTGCTCGTCTCTGTTCTATCGACCGCGCTCCTGACGACCCTCTCTGGCGGCGTTGTGTACCTCATGGAGATGAGCGATATCAGATGGGAGGACGCGATATCAGCTCTAGCGCTCTCTATGATGCTCTCGATGGCGCTGCTCAGCTACCTAAAGCGCTCCCTCGGGCGGCTCTGAGGAACTGATACGCCAGGGATCAGACGTGAAACTGTTAATGCGCTCTTGGTCTGCGCGCCGGAGTGATGCAGTCTCCCTGCGCATCGCATGGACTGAATGCGTCTCAAATGCACTATCATGTGCTTTCTATAAAAATCAGGCACAGCAAATCCGCTAAATAGTATCAGCCGACTCTTCAGCACAATGGTCCTGATCGATCCGTACGGACGTAAGGTCACAGGTCTGCGCATCTCTGTTACATCCAGATGCAATCTCAGATGCATCTACTGCCATCATGAGGGAGAGGTGGCTGGGGGGCGAGAGATCTCCAGGGAGATGGCGGTGAATGTGGTGAACGCCGCATCGCGGCTTGGCATGAGGAGCGTGAAGATCACTGGCGGAGAGCCGCTCATGCGCAGGGATCTCGAGGAGATGATAGCCGGTTTCAAGGAGGTTGCGCCCGGGGTCGAGATCTCGATAACCACCAATGGCGTGTATCTAAAAGAGAGAGCTGAACGGCTTGCTGCAGCCGGACTTTCGAGGGCGAACATAAGCCTGGACTCGCTGGATCCTGAGAGGTACAGGAGCATCACAGGCGCCCGGGAGGGGGATCTGGAGAGGGTTCTTGACGGAATCGAGGCGGCCATGCTCTCCGGATTGAGACCTGTAAAGCTCAACATGGTCGTTCTGAAGGAGAACGAGCGCGAGATTCCTGAGATGATCGAGTTCTCCAGGAAGAGCGGCGTGACGCTCCAGCTCATCGAGCTTCTCGGAGAGGGCCCGAAGGGAGATCTGGAGAGCGTGGAGAGGTTGCTTGAGGCACAGGCAGATGGGGTTCTGACAAGAGAGCTGCACAGGCGCAGGAAGTACTTTCTGAATGGCGCGGTTGTTGAGATCGTCAGGCCCATCGACAACACAGAGTTCTGCGCGCACTGCAACCGTCTCAGGGTGACATCTGATGGAAAACTGAAGCCATGTCTCCTGAGAAACGACAACCTCCTGGAGATAGGATCTACAGACCCTGATGAGATCGAGAGGCTGATCCTGGAGGCTGTGAGGAGGAGAGAACCGTTTTTCCGATGTGGTGATGCGGATGCTGGCCGATGAACGTAGCGTAGATCTGCCCCTCGATCTAGCAGTCACGCAGGATCGTTTAAGCGATAATGCGAGAAGATATTTTTAGGCCGGGACCGGGATTCGAACCCGGCTCGAGGGATCCACAGTCCCGCAGGATGACCACTACCCTATCCCGGCGCGCGAGGAGATCGAGTCTGTAATCGGAGATAAAACTTTCTCTCCTGATGCAGCAAATGCAAATATGCGAAGGTGTGGGTCATCGCAGAGGAGCAGATATCACCTCTCTCTTCTCAGAAGAAACGCGAGGAGAATGCAGATCGATGCGGCAGCAGCTCCAGGGCCTGGCTGTGGAACAGGGGCGCTCGCATTCTGGGAAGCGTTCTGCCCGGCCTCTGACAGCGGCCTCCAGTATCCCCGAATCTTCAGCGGGAATGCGAGATCTCCGCCCGGAACCTCGCGATCGCCTATGACGAAGACATATCTTCCCGTCCTCCCCGAATCATCCCAGACTGCCACAAGGTACCGGCCATCAGCCGGAATCCGCACGAGCTCCTTCTGGCGGGTCCAGTATGATGTGCGGGTGAATGGCTCGAAGAAGGTGGTAGCGTTTTTTGGCGGATCCAGCAAGATGGTGCCATATCCTTCCGGTTTGAATACCCTTTCCGGAGGCCTGGCGGGAGGGAGCCCGCGGCCCATAAGCGCCATTCGGGGCGCGAAATTCTCATGCCCGTCGATCTGTGGTATGACGATGCTCAGCAGTATCATCTGGCCTCTGGTGGCGTTGAATGAATAGTAATCCACATCGTCAGGAACATCGAGAGATGCATAAATCGCAGTCGAGATCGTCGGGTCCTCCACAGCCCATGGGTCATCAGCTTTGATATCCACATCCTCAAAGAAGGGCTGATGAGCTGTTGCACCCGTGACGAGCATCAAAATCAGGATGGCAATAGTCCACATATCCACATCTCCTGTGTAAAATACGACCGGTTCACTGAAATAGTTATCGTAACAGGCGCATCATGTATGGCCTGCTCCCCGGTGATCTCTCTGATTTTTGACACCGCCACCGGTCAGCTCGTGGCTCGAGCCCGCGAGTTGGGCACATGAACCGTGAAGTCCCGTACTTGGGTCACCCTAAAGAATTTATTCTTGCTCTCCCGGATAGGCAGGGATACAAGGGCAGGTTGGCCGAAGACCTGAGTCACCTGCTCCCTGGAGCGGTTAATGGGGTGTTGGATTGCTGACTCTCGAGATTGGAGGCAGGCGGTGGGAGCCTGATATCAGGCGATTGAGCGATATGCGCGACCTTCTCTGCGATACAGAATGGGCATCATCCGCTGAGGATATCGATCTCTACTACATGTACAGGGATCTTTATCTGAGCAGAGCGGATCGGAGCAGCCTCATCGAGCATGATCTGCGGTACGACATAACCATCATACCTCCCAGAATGCTCGGTAGGGAGTATGTGAAGACAGCTGGCCACTACCATCCGAAGGTCCCTGGCACGGATGTGACATACCCCGAGGTCTATGAGGTCCTGGAGGGAGAGGCGCTTTACCTTCTCCAGAATGAGGATGCGAGCTCTGTTGTATGCATCCCAGCATCTGAGGGCGACAAGGTCGTTATACCTCCAGGATACGGTCATGTCACAATCAACCGCTCGAACAGGCGCCTGAAGATGGCGAACTTCGTGTGCAGGAGCTTCTCGTCCATCTACGGCCCGTACAGAGACCTGCGCGGCGGCGCGTACTACTGCACAAAGGATGGGTTTGTGAGGAACCCGAGGTACAGGGATCCAGCGCCCCTCAGGTGGGTGGATTCCCCAGACGATGCGGTACTGAGCAGATTCGGATTCAGCCACAGCAGGGAGATTTACTCGGCTCTGAGGGAACCCAGCAGCCTGGAGTTTCTGACAAAGCCACAGGATCATCTGAGCCTCTTTGAGGGCATTCTGGAGTGATCGTATGGATTTGAGAGCATACCTGGAGCTGCTCCGTCCCCCGCTGGCACCCATGGACCTCGCGCTTCCTGCTGCAGCCGCTCTTCTCTCAGCGTACGCTACCACTGGCTCGCTTCCAGGAGCGGCGCCGTTTCTGATAGCCACGATCGGAGCGTACTTTGCTACAACAAGCGCCTACGTCTTCAACGATTACGTTGATGTCGATGTCGACAGGGTGGCGATGCCGGGCAGGCCTCTCCCATCGTCCAAGGTCAGCAGACGCGGCGCCGGTATTTACGCCCTAATCCTTTTTATGCTCGCGGCTGCTGCAGCGGCATACCTCAACCCTGAGAGCCTGGTGATGCTCTTAGCCGCCACCGCGATCATAACCGCTTACTCTGGATGGGCGAAGCGGAGAACGCCGTTGAGCTGGGTGTTCGTCGGACTGGCGTATGGCATGGTTCCTGTGGGCGTCTGGCTCGCCATATCGCCTGCAGGATACCTCATGCCAGGTCCGGGCTTTCATCCTGCAGCCGTCATTCTGGGCCTCATGATCTGCATAACAGACTGGGGGTTCACTAACTGCGATGCCTCCAGGGATGTCCCCGGGGATCGGGCAAAGGGAATACCGACGACCCCTGCAACGTATGGGATACCGTTTACATCAAAGCTTGTCGCAGCCTTCTGGACCGCAGGCGTGATACTATCGCTGCTGCTTGGCATATTCTCAGGCCTTGGAGCCCTCTATCATGCAGCAGCCCTCCTCTCAGGCGTATGGATGCTCATCCAGTGCGCTGATTTCGTCAGGAACCCCACGCCCTCGAGAGGTGAGAAGCTCTTCTACCAGGGCGCAAACTACAGAGCTCTGCTCTTCGCAGCCCTGATGCTCGATGTGTTCATGGGAGTGATGAGCTGACGCATGATTGCGATAGGGTTCAGAATGATCGCAACACGTCATGGGAAGCTTAATGTATGGTTCTTCAAATAGCAGCAATTTTCATAATTTGGAGGAGGGTCTGAATTTTGAGACGTCTTCTTTTTCTAATATCATATGCAAGAATATGAGATGCTGCTTTGGCTTAACATTCTTGAATTTTAGAGCTTGCGGCTCACACCTGCCCGATCCCCACATGTGTTGCGGTAACCTCCTCTGCTGAGGCATTCATGGGAATCCGGGATGCAGGGGTAGCTGGGACTCCGTAAGGAAGGAGTAATGACCAGGAACCTTCAGCTCAGTGCTATGCGACAATGAATTGAGATGAAGGGTATCATCTCGATGAATTCTTTTCAGGCCCTCCTCTTTCGAGAACTCGATGGGAGCTAATCCAGATACTTCTTAATCCTGCTCATCAGGACCTGTTTTGGATACGCTCCCACAAGCCTATCGACAAGCTTCCCGTTCCTGAAGACCAGGAGCGTGGGTATCGCGGTGATCCCGTACCTTCTCGATGTCATCGGATTCTGATCGACATTAAGCTTCCCGAAGACCACGCGACCCTTAAGCTCGCGCGCCATCTCGTCAATAACAGGCGCGATCATCCTGCATGGCCCGCACCATTCTGCCCAGCAGTCGACCACAAAGAGCGGGTACTGCCTTATGCCAGCATCGATGCTGCTGTCGGTCACCAAAACCGGCCTGTCCGGATACTCTATTCTCAGCTCCTCAGCCCTCTGCTCCTTCGCGGCCAGCTCCCTCTTGAGCTCCTCGAGCTTCTTGCGCCTTATCTCCTCAATTTCATCCATAAAGAACCTCCAGCCTCTTCGCCGCATCAGATATGAGCGATCTGAAGTGATCAAGCTTTCCAGGGATTATTCTGTACTGTAGCAGTGTGAAGTCCATGAACTCCAGGAGATCCTGTTCATACTCATCTGCATTTCCGAGAGTATCTATGAATATCGCGCCTTTGAAGCAACCCATCTCGAGGCGGGCCTCCTCCATGCCCCATCCGAGGCGCCTGAATATCTCACGCCAGCACTCGATCCAGCCGGGCGTCAGGTAGAAGTAGAGCCCCTCTGATGCGATCCTCTCAACCTCACGCCTTGTTATAAACGCGTCTATGCAGTTCTGGCAGTCTATCAGCTCGGCTTTGAACCCTCTGAGGAGATCGTTCATCCTCGGATGGCAGGCGCCGTATACCACGATGATCCTGTCGTTTTTACGCGACTCCAGCGCCTCTCTGAGCCTGAGCGCGAGCTCATCGAAATCGACATGCAAACCAGGATCGAGGTAGACCGGATCGAAGGAGAATCCGAGATCCTCGGAGATGCGCTCGATCTCCTTTCTGAAGACGCCACACGCGACCATCGAGTACTCCTTTACGCTCATTATCTCACAGCTCAAAGAAACTCAAGCACTGTGCCCATGCCGAGAGCTCTGGCTTTGGTGTAAACCAGGCTGCCAACAGCGATATCCTGGATCGCCAGGCCGGTCGAGTCGAAGATCGTTATCTCCTTCTCGCTCTCTCTTCCTGGGAGCATTCCCGCGACGATCTCGCCGAGCTGAGCGTGTATATCCTCTCTCCTGTACTCGCCCCTGGATATCGGGACGTTCACCTCGCCGGAATGAATGGCCTGTGAGATGTCATCAACAACAACCTTCGCGCGCCTGAGCAGCGACGGCTCAAGCTCCTGTTTTCCTGGAGCGTCAGCGCCGATCGCGTTGATGTGCGTCCCAGATTTAATCCAGTCCGATAGAACGACGGGGCTTCTCGATGGCGTGGCGGTGACAAGTATATCGCAATCGCACGCCTCCTTCACATCGGAGACGATAACACAATCGCAGTTCAGATGCCCTCTCACATCTGAAACGAATGCGCCCGCGCGCTCCGGGCTTTTATCAAGAACCTTCACAAGCTCCAGACCGAAGAGCTTCGCGAGAGCCATGATCTGAGTCCTCGCCTGCGCCCCGGCACCCACGATCCCGACGACGCTCGAATCCGGGCGGGCGAGATATTTCGCTGCGATCCCTCCGGCAGCGCCTGTGCGCACTGCTGTGAGATACGTCCCTCCCATCACGGCCAGCGGTGCCCCGGTCTCTACAGAGTTAAGCACCACTATGGCCATGACCGATGGCATCCCCCTCTGCGGATTCGTCGGATGGGAGTTGACGATCTTGACGCCAGTCGCTCCGAGCTTTTTTATGTAGGCAGGCATCGTTCTCAGATCGCCATGATCGTAGTAGAGATACGACTTCGGAGGCATCTGAACGTTCCCGAGGCCGTGCTCTGCGAATGCAGACTCGACTGCCGGTATGGCCTCCTCCATGGTGAGAAGAGATCTCACGTCATCTTCAGAAAGCCAGAGTAACTCCAAGCTCAACACCGCCACTCAAAAAGATGTTATGGGAGATAATCTTAGCTACGATCGATGGATCGCTACGATGTTGCTGTGATAGGCGCTGGCCCTGCAGGGCTGATGGCAGCGAAGCATGCCTCGATCTGCGGAGCCAGGACGATCGTTCTGGAGGAGCACAGAGCCATAGGGTACCCTGTGCAGTGTGCAGGTCTTCTCGGCATCAGCGCGCTTGAGGCAGCCGAGATACCGGCAGAGGGTTTTCTGATAAATCCTTTCAGGGGTGCGGTCTTTGTATCTCCGAACGGCCACAGCCTCTCCTTCAGGTCGCCGAGAGTCCGGGCATGGGCTATCGACAGGAGACTTTTCGATAGGAGAATGGCAGTGGCAGCTGCAGATCACGGGGCAGAGATCCTAACCGGCGCGCATGTGAGAGCTGTCGAGAGATCTCGGGGACTAATGCTTTTGCGTTTGTATGATAAAGAGATCGCAGCACGTGCTGTCATATCTGCTGAGGGCGTGAGGGCATCGATAGCCAGATGCTGTGGGATTCCGCCCCCGAGACGTATCCTGTCCGGCGCACAGGTTGAGGTGCCGTTCGATGTTGATGATATCGAGTCTGTGGAGGTGCACCTCGGAAGAGATCTTGCACCCGGCCTCTTCGCATGGGTAATTCCAATATCCCAGGACTTCGCGAGGATAGGCCTCTGCGCCAGTGAGAGCGCATGCGTTTACCTCAGAAGGTTTCTGGAATCCGATCGGATAAAAAGCAGGATATGCGGCTCTCCGGTATCCCTTGTGGTCGGAGGTCTTCCCCTGGGACCGCCTGAGAGGACTTTTGGAGAGGGGGTTCTGGCTGTTGGAGATGCTGCGGGCCAGGTGAAGCCGACATCTGGAGGTGGTGTGTATCCAGGGCTTCTATGCGGCCGGATCGCCGGCAGGGTTGCAGCTGAGCATGCGCTGAATGCCAAGCCGCTAGAGGCGTATGAGGCTGAGTGGAGATCTGCTATTGGCAAAGAGATCTTGATAGGCATGAGGGTTAATGATATCCTGAGACACATGAGCGATGGGGATATCGATAGGATGATCAGTAGGATAGCTGAAAGGCCTGATATCATAAGGGCGATCGAGCTCCATGGCGATATAGACAGGCCGAGCCGTTTGCTTCTAAGAGTGCTGCCCCTTCTGGCAGGCGATCTCACTATTGTCAGAATTCTTCTCCGGGCAATATTCCCATAGCTGCAAGCTTTGGCCCTTCAGGCCAGATGGGCTTGCATGATAGCCAGCGTTTTGAGCGAATTATGCCAGGTATAAAGGAGGGCTCTGCTGTTCACCCCCGGCCTGAAATCTGGGGAGCCTCTCGCTCCGAACCATCCGCTCCTGGAGGACCAACTTCCGCCCGCTCCTATGTTGTGTACTTCGCGTTGATGTTCACATATTCGTGGGTCAGATCGCATCCGAAGCTGCGTGCGCTCGCTGATCCCGCGCCGAGGTCTATGTGGATGAAGATCTCATCGCTGGACATGACCTTTTTCGCCTCTTCCAGCACACCATCGATTATACTCCCATGATCCACAAGCACCACGGAGCCCCTGCTGGAGTTCATGCTCAGAGAGATCCTCGAGGGATCGAACTCAGCCCCGGATCGACCGGCAGCACACACGATCCTCCCCCAGTTCGGATCCTCGCCGTACAGTGCTGCCTTCACGAGATTGCTTCTCGCTATGCTCTTTGCGGCCCGCCGAGCATCCTCGCTGGATGCTGCTCCGGTGACCTCCACCTCCATCGCCTTTGTCGCGCCCTCTCCGTCCCTGGCGATCATCTTGGCCAGGCTCACACACACGTACTCCAGCGCCTCTCTGAAGGATTCAGGGTCGCATTCCACCGCCCGGGTGCTTGTCAGGAGCACTGTGTCATTTGTGCTTGTGTCTCCATCGACTGTCAGCATGTTGAAGCTCACATCCACAGCATCTTTTAAGAATCTGTAGAGCTCCGGCCCGAGATCGGCGTCTGTGTAGATAAAAGCCAGCATCGTCGCCATATCAGGCTCTATCATGCCCGCCCCCTTGCATATTCCCCCGACACGAATCCCCTCATGCTCGACAGCGACCTCTTTGACTCTTGTATCAGTCGTCATTATCGCCTGAGCCGCCTCTCTGCTCGCGTCGGGGCCTGAGCGGAGCGCTGGAGCAGCCTCTTTTGCGAGCGCGGAGATCAGATCGAGATCCAGGTAGCGGCCTATTACACCGGTCGATGCGACGCCGATCATCTCACGGCTGCACCCGAGCATCTCAGCCATTATGCCTGCCATCCTCTCCGCATCCATCATGCCGCGCATCCCGGTATATGCATTTGCAGATCCGCTGTTCGCGATTATCCCCTCAATTCTTCCTCCGGATCTTCTGAGATGGTCGATGGTCACCTCTATTGGCGCAGCCCTCACCCTGTTTCTCGTGAAGACACCAGCCGCATATCCGGAGCATGCGATCATCGCGACGCCGTACCTCCCGCGCTTCACACCGCAGGCCCTCACGCCCGGCACTGCGCATATACCGCCATCTATCTGTCTCATGAGACCTCCGCTGAGCCCAGCCCGCTTATGATGTCGCCGCGGGTCACTATCCCCACAAGCCTGGAGCCCTCTACGACAGGCAGCCTGTTTATTTTGTGCTTTGTCATCATCGCGGCAGCCTCCTCTATCGATGCATCCGGGCTCACTGTTATGGGCTTCCTGCTCATGACATCCGAGACGCGCATCTTTGTTATCTCATCCAGCGAGCGCTTCATGCGCTCCCAGCGTATCACATCTCTCACAGGGACCTCAAATATCTCGAAGGGGCTCGGGAGCCAGAGCCCACCACGATCGTCCTCTGTCGAGAGAAGCCTCAGAAGATCTGATTCGGATACCACACCCACAAGCTCATCCCCATCGAGCACGGGCATGCCGCTTATCCTGTTCTCCCTGAGCAGGCGAGCCGCCTCTGCTATCGGATCGCTCGCCTGGCAGGTGACAGGGTTTCTGTTCATGATCTCCTTAACGAGCATAGTCCCTCCTCGAGCCAGGGCGTTGCTCAAATCTGTGAGGTTTTTGTAGCATTTATTCCTCAGATCATCTCAGTCCGGAAGCATCAGCCCTGGCCACAATCACGGTGCACCGCCGGGGAACCAGAGACCTGTCGTCTCATCCAGACCCATCATCAGGTTCATGTTCTGAATCGCCTGGCCGGAGGCTCCCTTGACAAGGTTATCTATGGCGGATATAACAACTATGCGGTCGCTCTTCTTTTCGATCTCAAAACCGATATCACAGAAGTTCGAGCAGCGGACGTTGCCCAGCATCGGCACACCATCCACAAGCCGCACAAACCTGGCTTTACTGTAGAAATCTGTGTAGAGCTTTGAGACGAACTCTCTGTCCTGTATCTTATCTGTGAACGAATCCTTCACAAACACATGTGCTGTTGTGAGAATTCCGCGAACTGCCGGTATCACATGCGGTGTGAAGCTGATCCTGATGTCGTTCTGCAGCCGGGAGAGCTCCTGTTTTATCTCAGGCACGTGTCTGTGGTTCGTCACCCTGTAGCACCTTATGTTCTCCGCCACGTTTGGGTAGTGACTGGTCTCCGTCGGCTCAGCGCCTGCGCCGGATATACCCGACTTGGAATCGAAGACGACTCGGTCTATCATCCCGGCCTTCGCGAGAGGCGCGACCGCCAGCGTTGCACCTGTGGGATAACACCCCGGGTTCCCGACAAGAGATGCGCCTGCAACCTCAGGGTGCAGCTCCGGCAGGCCGAAGACCGCTTCCCTCGGAGCTCTGTGCTTTATCCCGTATGTCTTCTCGAATACATCGACGGGCAGCCTGTAGTCGGCGCTCAGGTCTATCACTTTAGCCCCGTTGTCCAGAAGCTCCGGAACCCAGTCCATTGCAGTTCCGTGAGGTACTGCTGTGAACACGACATCACACCTCTGTGATATCTCAGCAGGCGACGGAGCCTCGAACCTGAGATCGAGCATGCCTCTGAGATGTTGGTGGACTGAGACCACCGGCTTTCCAGCAAGCTTTCTGGATGTGACGCAGACGACATTTGCAGAGGGATGTGCAGAGAGAAGGCGGAGCAGCTCACCGCCTGTATAGCCAGAACCGCCGACTATTCCTATGTCTATCATGCTGCGTGAGGACCTCTCTGCTGATATAAATCTGCGGCGCTAGACCCTGCCGGAGAGCCTGAGGCTGAGCTGGCCGAGATCTCTTCCCAGCTCCTCGATCCTGTCTCTGTTCTCGAGATGCGAGAGCCATCGCTCAGGTATCCATGAACTCCCGTATCTTGCGCCTGCAAGCGCCCCTGTGATCGATGCCACAGAGTCCGTATCGCCTCCAGCATTGACCGCCTCCACAATAGCTTCCTCCGGCTCAAGGCGCACAAAGCAGTAGAACGCAGAAGGCACAGCATTGTGCACAGACGGAGATGTGCCAAGCATATCCAGCGCATCCGATGGATCTCTGTCAGCCTGTAGAATCGCCTTCACCTCCTCCAGCTTTCTTCCGAGCTCGGGGGAGATCCTCGAGGCGGTCTCTGCTGATACCTCGAGGATGCTCATGCGTGGGAGATCGAGGAGAGAGAGCGCAACACCAACAGCGACCGCAACAGCACCCGCCCTGGCTGCGCGGCTTCTGTGTGTGACGATGCTCTGTAGCTCAGAGTACCTCGATACCATGCTCAGATCCCAGTGGTAGACAAGACCGATCGGCGCAGCCCTCATCGCAGCTCCGCATGTGTCTATACTGACACCGGCCTCCTGCCAGGGCTTTCCGGAGAGCATGTTCTCTATTGCAGATCTTGTTGTGATCCCAACACCTCTGTTCAGCCTCTCGTTCAATATCCATGTGGACCCCCATCTCATCAGATTCTCGGCAAAAACATCACCTGAGAAGCCATGTGCCTTGATGAGTGACTCCGCCAGGATCAGGGTCTCCTCAGTATCATCCGTGTACTGGCCTGCCTGGAGCCCGTGATGGAAGTGATGCTCAGGCGCAGGAAGCATATCGACAACTCTTCCAAATGATCGCTGTATCTCCAGAGCTGAGAAACCCTCGAGCGGCATCCCCAGAGCATCTCCGACCGCGGATCCGAGAAGGGAACCGATAAACTTATCGAGAAGATCCATGCTGTTATATTAAAAATGCAGAGGACAAAAAGCTTGGCCAGCCCACTGCATGAGATGATGCGAGGAGTTGCTGTAAATCCAGGTCTCTCAGCTACAGCAATGCCTTCAGATGCATCTGATTCTACCCGCCGGTTGCCTGGAGCATGCAGAGAGAATAGCTGCGGATCAGAGCGGCCTGCTGAACACAACACGCAGAATCTGCGCGATAGCTGGGATCTGTTTTACCGCCGGCGGGGGAGATCGTGGGGAGGCATCACGCGTGAGATCCCCGAGCTTCCCCGCGGCTCAAGGGTCCTCGAGCTCGGCTGCGGAAGCGGGAAGACCATTCGGGGGATGGTCGGCAGGGGATGGAGCATCGTGGCCGTCGATATATCCCCGAGGGCGATCATGCTCACAAGATCCATCGTGGAGGTTACATCAGCTCAAAGAAGTGATGGCAGAGATCCATGCTCAAAAGATCTCACATGGGATGTGGAGCTTGTCGCAGCCGACGGCAGGCTGCTCCCATTCAGGGATGAGACATTCGATGCTGTCTTCGCCTTCCATGTCTTGGGGCATCTGGTCGGGCCTGAGAGATCCGTGATGGCGGGAGAGATCATACGGGTCACACGTAGGGATGGGCTGGTCTTCTTCAGAGGATTCGCATTTGATGACCTCAGAGCCGGAGGCGATGAGATCGAGGAGAGGACATTCATCCGTGGGGATGGGACGATCACGCATTACTTCACAGAGGATGAGGTTATTAATATCTTCAGGCAGCTTTCGAGCACATCTGTCAATACAGTGAGATGGAGCATGAGGGTCGGAGGCTTGGATCTCATCAGATCCGAGATAAGAGCAGCGTTCAGGAAAGAGTGAGATGGCATCATAATAAGTTATGCAGATGGCTGCAGGGGGCAGGGGCATCGAAGGAGTGAAGAGGAGGTGCCTGAGTGACAGCTGACCCGCGCCTGGAGTGCGCGAGGGCGCTTTCAGATCACCCTGTCTTTCCGTTGCTTGTGCGCGCTGCGCTCCGCGCGAGGGTGGCGAGAATGCAGCCCGGCGAGGTCTTCCATTTCGAGGGGGAGGAGATCTTCGTCGAGGAGGATGAGCGGAGCCGGAGCGTTGTGGTGCAGGTTGTTCTGGGTGAGGAGAAGCTGATCGAGATGTTCAGAGGCGCAGCTGAGATGGCCGGAATCCCTGACGTGAGATCATGCCTTGGAGATATCCTGGATCTTGCGCGAGAAGATCTAAGAAGACGATACGGGATAGAGCTCACGGTCAGAAGGGGCATCGCAAGAGCAGAGGCGGTCGCTTATAAGATCGAGAGGTGGAGCTGGAGAGACGGGCCGCTTTAGCTGAGCGATCTGAGCACATCTGCACTATCAGCAGACGATTCCTGGGCGATCATGTACCTGAGTGTCAGAAGTATCACAATATTGATGGCGAGAGCGGTGAGCGCTGAAAGCTGGTCCCTGTAGAACGCGAAGGTCTGTACCAGAAGTATCTGGACCAGCATGGCGTTCTTGAACCGGTAGTATGCTGCCAGGCGATTGCGTCTGATCATGAGCACCCCGGAGAGCACCAGAATGGAGGATACGGTGGCAGCGAGGAGCTCAAGCCAGCTGGCCATGCTGATGGAGATCAGCCTGAGCTGCAGAAACGAGTCTGCCAGCTTGATCATAACCAGCAGCGCGGCCTCAAACAGCGTCACCACAGACTGTATGATGAAGAACGCGATTACCGCATTAACGAACCACCTTCTGCTGACAAGCCAGTGGTATACCCTCCTCGCCCCCTCCCTGCATCTTGTATAAATTCCAGGATCTGGTGTCTGGATGCACTCCATCCCTGCCAGCATATCTTTGAACACCTTGACGAGAGGATCGGACGGATCACACCCGTCGAGCAGCTCAAGCGCCCTCTTCCTCTCCTGGATATCGAGATCCTTGATTACAGCATCCTTGACAAGCTCGAGGGCATTTAAGAGGCACTCCTCATGCGTCAGCTGCTCGCCATTTATCATCTGTGAGAAGATGTACAGGAGCACGAAGGTTATGTAGATCAGCGCCACAGTTGGCTGGAAGAAGTAGTTGTTGTCCATAGTCACGAACTTCCCGAGCTCATCAATGAACGCGCCGAAACCGATCCCGCCTACAACGGCTGCGAGATCCGAGGAGTATCTGTCTATGAATGCCAGAAGTATAACAATTGAGAGAACCATCAGGGCTCCGCCGAGGAGCACGTGTGCTATGTGGAGGCCGCGGATTGCGAGCTGCGGGTAGCCGGTGGCATGCAGAACGAACCTTATGCATAAAATGGTCGCCACAGAGGTCACCATGAAGAGCTCAAGCCGTTTATCTGCCTCCGCGCTTCTTATGAGAGGCTTCGGGACCAGCGATGGCGATCTGCAGCTCATAAAAGATGCCTCACTCATCTGGAGAATGTTTATCTGCCAGAGGTCTCACAATGGAGATATCGTTATGATAAAGGTTCTGATGGTATGAGATCGCCATGCGAGGAGGTTGTGTGGGAGGTTCTCCCTGGAATAAGGGCCACGATAGCACAGGAGCTTGTGAGGCGAGGTGTCTCTCAGAGAGAGGTTTCACGGCTGATGGATGTCACACCTGCAGCAGTCTCCCAGTATGTCTCCGGAAAGAGAGGCTACAACATCGTGTTCAGGGACGATATCAGGGAGGAGATATCCGTGCTTGCAGAGGATCTCATAAACGGAGATGCTGTTGACCTCATAGATAGGATATGCAAGATCTGCAAGAAAGCGCGCGGAGAGGAGCTCTGTCCTGTGGAGATCAGGGGGAAGCAGACCGATTCACCCGGATAGATCTCAGGTCTTGTATTCACGTCGAGATCAGACGCATGTGACATCGTGGTTTTCATGCGATTATGCCAGTACATTCTGATTCCCGGCAGCAGGTTCGAACCGCAACTGGATTCGGGCATATCTCAAATATTCAGAGCGGTGCACCTCGTGCGGTCTGTTTTTGTTCTGAGACTCCAGCTCAGGACTTTCGAGACCAAATATCGGAGACGTGAAAACCCTTATATACTGGCGGATTGTTCGAGAGTGATATCCGCATGAGGGCCGGGTGGCCCTTGGCGCATGAACTGATGTTCGAACGCGCTGTGCGCGTGAGTCGGTCTCTAGCGAGGCTTTGCGGAGGATTTGGATGAAGATTATCAAGAAGACTAATCCGAGACTGGTCCGTCTCATCAGCGACCTCAAGGCTGCCTCACGTGAGAGCAAGGCCGCTATCTGGCGTGATGTTGCTGAGAGGCTAGAGAAGCCGAGGCGAAACTATGCCGCGGTCAATCTGAGCAAGATCAACAGGCATACTGGAGATGATGACACGGTGCTGGTCGCTGGCAAGGTTCTTGGGGCCGGAGAGATAGATCACAGGGTAACAGTTGCAGCGCTTGGTTTCAGCGAGCAGGCGGCGTCGAAGATAATTTCCGCGGGTGGAAGATGCATGAAGATAGAGGAGCTCGTAAGGCTCCATCCCAAGGGGACTGGCATAAAGATTCTGAGGTGAGTGCGATGATCTTCGATGCGACCGGTCTGGTTATGGGCCGTCTGGCCAGCATAACTGCGAAGTGTCTTCTCCAGGGGGAGGAGATAAGGATAGTGAACGCTGAGAAGGCCATAATCTCCGGAAGTAAGGAGTCGGTCCTCCGCGAGTATCGCGAGATGCTGGAGAGGGGCACCCGTGAGAAGGGGCCGTACTTCCCGAAGCGCCCTGATCGCATCCTGAAAAGGACTGTGCGGGGAATGCTTCCCCACAAGACAAGCAGGGGCAGAGAGGCGATGGCTCGCCTCAGGGTCTACGTGGGCGTACCTCCAGACCTGAGCGGCATGGCCTTTGAGCAGCCGGATGGAGCCAAGGTGAAGCGAACAACAAGCTACATTGAGCTTGGCGAGCTGAGCAGGATGCTTGGCGCGAAGTTCTAGGGAGGATCTTCATGAAGGTGGTCAACTCCTCAGGAAAGAAGAAGACTGCGATCGCCAGGGCGACATTCAAAGAGGGCAAGGGCAGAATTCGCATAAACAATGTGCCGCTCGAGATCGTCGAGCCTGCTCTGGCCCGGATGAAGATGATGGAGCCGGTAGTCATGGCGACAGAGGCGTTTTCGAGCGTCGATGTGGACGTCTCAGTTAGAGGCGGCGGCGTCATGGGTCAGGCGGATGCCGTCAGGACAGCCCTGGCCAGGGGCATACTCGAGTGGACTGGTGATGCCGCTCTGAAGGAGGCATACGCTGAGTACGACAGAAACCTTCTTGTAAGCGATCACAGACAGAAGGAGAAGAAGAAGTTTGGCGGACTCGGCGCCAGAGCGAAGTACCAGAAGTCCTACAGGTGAGGTGCCTTGATCCCGGTAAGATGCTTCTCCTGTGGGAAGGTCATCTCCAGCGTGTGGGAAGAGTACAGGGAGCGGATCAAATCCGAACCACCTGGAAAGGTGATGGACGACCTTGGGATAGAGAGGTACTGCTGCAGGCGGATGCTTCTCTCCCATGTCGAGGTCGTGGATATGCTCCGCAGGTACCAGTAGAGAGAGGAAGGGGTTGTAGGGTAGCCTGGTCCATCCTACAGCGTTCGGGACGCTGTGACCTGAGTTCGAATCTCAGCAACCCCATCATACTCTTCCTTTTGAGGTGGCTATTTGAAGGGCGAGAAATATACTCGATTTGAGCGAGCCAGGATAGTGGGAGCACGTGCTCTGCAGATTTTCATGGGGGCCCCAGTGTTAATAAGGACGGAATCCATAGACCCTCTCGAAATAGCTCTTGAAGAGATGAGATTGGGTGTTATACCAATAACCGTGAAACGTGATCGCAAAAGGTAGGTGAATTGATTGGTTGAAGAAGAGGTGATAACCGTCGAGGGCGATTATGAGACCCTGATCCCCATAGACGAGTATCTTGCTGCTGGTGTTCACATCGGAACGCAGCAGAAGACCAGCGACATGATGAAGTACATCTACAGGGTCAGAACAGACGGTCTTTACGTTCTTGATGTTCAGGCGACAGACAAGAGGATACGGCTTGCAGGAAAGTTTCTGGCGAACTACGAGCCCTCGAAGATACTTGTTGTCTCTGCCAGGCAGTACGGCCAGAGGCCTGCCACAATGTTCGCGAAGGCGGTTGGTGCCATGGCGAACGTCGGGAGGTTCATACCGAACACCCTGACCAATCCATCGTTCGCGGGATACCTAGAGCCTGATGTGCTTTTGGTCACAGATCCGGCAGGCGATGGTCAGGCTGTCAAGGAGGCAGTTGATATCGGCATACCTGTGGTGGCGCTCTGCGACACAAACAACATGACCTCCAACGTGGATCTTGTGATACCCACAAACAACAAGGGCAGGAAGGCACTGACGTTGATCTACTGGCTTCTTGCGAGACAGGTCCTGCGCGAGCGTGGCGAGGAGGAGAGGTTCAAGTACACTGTATCTGACTTCGAGATGGAGTTCTAGATATGAGACCACCAGCTGCGGCCGGTATGTTCTATCCTGCGAGGGCCGAGACGCTGCTCGCGGAGCTCAGCTCTGCATTTCGCGGGCTGAAGCGGGAGACGATGCAGGTTATCGGCGCAGTGGTGCCACACGCTGGCTACATCTACTCAGGGTCTGTTGCAGCCGAGGTGTACGCGAGGCTTCCAGAGCGCGAGACGTATGTTCTGATAGGCCCGAACCACACCGGCCTCGGGCTTCCTGTGGCGGTGAGCAGGGAGACCTGGAGAACCCCGCTGGGCTCGGTCCCAGTGGATCTTGAGCTCGCAGATGCACTTGAGGGGACAATAGTGGCGCCCGATGAGCTCGCTCACATGGAGGAGCACTCGATAGAGGTTCAGCTGCCGTTTCTCCAGAGGTGCTTCTCAAACTTCAAGATACTCCCGATCTGCATGGGCATGCAGGATCAGGAGACAGCCATCGAGGTTGGAGAGGCTGTGGCGGATGCGATCCTGAGGCTCGGACGTAGCTGCAGCGTGATCGCATCCAGCGATCTCACGCATTATCTCAGACATGAGACCGCCAGACAGCTTGATACATCTATACTGGAGTCTGTAATCAGAATGGATATCGATGATCTGTATTCGAAGATCGAGATGCTCGATTCCAGGTATTATGGTCACGGTGTCTGCGGCTACGGGCCCATGGCAGCGACAATAACAGCCTCGAGACGACTGGGCGCAAGCATGGGTAAGCTTCTGCGCTATGCGACCAGTGGAGATGTCTCCGGAGAACGCGGCCAGGTCGTGGGCTATGGGGCTGTGATATTCACCTAGGAGGAGTATGACAGCGGCATCAGCCCCGGGGAAGGTCATACTCTTCGGGGAGCATGCTGTTGTATCAGGCGCTCCCGCGCTTGGCACTGCGATAGATCTGCGCGCCAGGGTCTCTGTGGAGGATCTCCCTGGAAAGACAGAGATCGATATACAGGGACTGGGCTTGAGGCTCTCCGGCTTCTCGATCGATTCTGACGGGAGAGTCGTATCTCTCGGCAGCTCAGAGGAGTCTGTCGCTGCTGCCAGGTACGTATCTGCTGTTGTGAGAGCGCTTGGCGTGAGGGATGTGAGGATCTCGGTCTCCTCTGACATACCTGTGGCATCAGGTCTGGGATCCTCTGCTGCCATAGTCGTCGCGACGCTGGCCGCTCTGAGCCGCCACATGGGCATCGATATGGATGTCAGGAGGATCGCGGCAGAGGCCCACAGGATCGAGAAGATGGTTCAGAGGGGGCTTGGAAGCCCGATGGACACAGCGCTTGCTGCATATGGCGGCTACGTGCTGCTCTCAGATGGCATTGCACAGGTTGATCTGCCTCCGCTGGACCTCGTCGTGGGATGCACATCAGTTCCACATGATACGAGAGCTGAGGTCGCGCGGGTCCAGGAGCTGAAGTCGAGGTATCCGGAGATTGTGGACCCGATATTCAAGGCCATAGGCGTTATATCCAGAAAAGCGGTGCCGTGCATAAAGAACATGGAGCTCGAGGAGCTCGGGACGCTCATGAACATAAACCACGGCCTGCTCGAGGCGATCGGGGTCGGGACGAGGGAGCTGAGCGAGCTCGTCTACGCTGCGCGGGGCGCTGGATCTGCGCTGGGAGCGAAGCTGACAGGCGCCGGTGGCGGCGGCTGCATGATAGCTCTCCCCAGGGAGGGGACCTCACAGAAAACGATCACCGCGATATCCCAGGCCAGGGGCAGGGCGTTTGTGGTCAGGACCGGATGCGACGGTGTAACTGTAGAATAATTATGCTGAAGATACTTAAGCTGGGCGGGAGCATAATAACCGATAAGAGCAGGCTGGCCACCGCCAGGCTGGACCAGATCTCCCGGATCGCTCATGAGATAGCTGGGAGTGAGGATCTGGTGGTCGTGCATGGCGCGGGATCCTTCGGCCACATCCACGCCAGACAGTTCGGGCTCCCTGAGAGTTTCAGCGTCGAGGGTTTACTGAGAACACACCTCTCGGTCTCAGATCTAAACAGAACCGTGGTCGAGGCGCTGCATGATGCCGGAGTCGATGCCCTGCCGGTGCATCCCCTGAGCTCTGTGGTCCTCAGGGATGGCAGGATCCATCTCATGAGCACAGAAGTGATCAGGGAGATGCTCAGGCGCAGCGTGGTCCCTGTTCTCCATGGCGATGTGGCGATGGATGTCTCCAGGGGTGCTGGCATAGTCTCCGGAGACCAGCTCGTCTCCTATCTGGCGAGAACTCTGGGAGCTGGGATGGTCGCGATGGGCACTGATGTGGATGGCGTCATGATCGACGGCAGGGTTCTCAGCTGCGTAACGCCTGAGAGCATCCATTCCATTGAATCTCATCTTCTGCCTGCTAAAGGAATTGATGTGACTGGGGGCATGCGCGGGAAGCTCAGAGAGCTCGTGGAGCTCGCAGAGATCGGTATAGACTCAAGGATCTTCAACGCCGGCGTGGCCGGAAATGTCAGACGGGCTCTGTCAGGAGAAATTCTCGGCACACTGATCACAGGTAGAGAGCATGGAGACGGTCCGCAGGAAGCTTGAGCACATAGAGATCTGTCTGAAAGAGCAGGTGACCTCAAAATACAGACCATTCGATGATCTGATCCTGCTGCACAGAGCCCTGCCTGAGATCGATGAGTCTGATGTGAATACAGAATGCACATTTCTCAACAGGAGGCTCTCCGCGCCGCTGATGATAAGCGCCATGACCGGTGGCCATCCGGATGCCAGGGAGATCAACGCGAACCTCGCCATCGCGGCCCAGGAGACCGGCATCGCGATCGGGGTGGGGTCGCAGCGCGCTGCGCTTGAGCATTCTGATCTTGAGGACACATTCTCGATCGTCAGAGAGCTTGCTCCCGATGTGCCTGTTGTGGGGAACATAGGGGCGGTCCAGCTGCGCAGATACGGGCCTGAGGTCCTGGACAGGGTGGCGGAGATGGTGGATGCAGATGCAGTCGCTGTTCATCTGAACTTCCTCCAGGAGTCGGTCCAGCCGGAGGGTGAGAGGCATGCAGGAGGCGTTCTCGATTCCATAAGAGAGGCGAGATTCAGGCTGCCGATAATAGTCAAGGAGACCGGTTGCGGGATACCCTTCGAGGACGCGAGGATGCTCGTCGATTCCGGTATCCAGATCATAGATGTCGCCGGCGCCGGAGGGACCTCCTGGTCGATGGTAGAGTCTTACAGGGCGGAGCTGCGCGGTGATGCAGAGTCGAGGGAGATAGGCGTGTTATTCGCAGAATGGGGAATACCAACTCCTGTCTCGGTGATAGAGTGCACACGCGCTGGAGCTCAGGTGATATCATCAGGAGGCGTGAGAAGCGGCATTGATGCGGCAAGGAGCATCGCACTGGGCGCGTTCATGGCCGGCTCAGCGCTTCCCCTGCTCGCTCCAGCCACTAAGGGGAGCGCTGATGTCATCCGCCTCCTTCAAAGATTCGTGAGAGAGCTAAGGATATCGATGTTCCTCACCGGATCAAGGAACATCCAGGAGCTGAGCAGGGTCCCTGTGATAATAATCGGAAGAACCCGGGAGATCCTGGAGCAGCGGGGCATCGATACAAAGATTTTTTCTTCAAAAAGGTAAAAGAGAGTGTTAGGATGAGCAGCATAGGAATAATGGCAGTCGGCGGATACGACGAGATCGGAAGAAACATGACTGCCATCAGAGTCGACAACGACATAATAATAATGGATATGGGGATCCGCCTGGACAGGGTCCAGATACACGAGGACACAGATGTGGAGTCTCTTCATTCCTCAGATCTCATAGCGATGGGCGCAATACCTGATGACAGCGTTCTTAATGGGGTCGCATCAAAGGTCAAGGCGATCGTTTGCACTCATGGACACCTGGACCACATAGGCGCGGTATCGAAGCTTGCGCACAAATACCGGGCGCCCATCATAGCCACGCCGTTCACAGCTGACCTGGTGAACCAGGAGATAAAGTCGGAGAGGATATTCAGGGTCAACAACGAGGTCATAAGCCTGAAGGCAGGAGAGAGGCACCAGGTGACCCCGGATATAGAGCTGGAGTTCATCAGGGTCCAGCACAGCATAGTGGACTGTGTCTTCGCCGCGCTACATACAAAACACGGAGCAATACTTTACGCAAACGACTTCAAGATCGACAGGAGCCCGACCCTCGGCGAGCCTCCGGATTTCCCTAGGCTCAGACAGCTTGGCAGAGAGGGTGTTCTGGCGCTGATAACGGAGACGACAAACGCGGGGGTCTCTGGGAAGACACCATCGGAGCAGATCGCCAAGGACCTCGTCTGGGATGTCCTCATGGGAACAGAGGAGACGGACTCAGGGATACTTGTGACCACATTCTCATCACATATCGCCAGGATAAAGGCCATAATAGAGGCAGCCCGCAAAATGGGCCGCAAGCCCATCCTTCTGGGCAGGAGCATGGAGAAGTACTGGGGAACTGCTGTGAGAACAGGGTACGCAGAACGCGGGAACGGGCTGGCCGTATGCGGCAGGCGGAAGGCTGTCGATAAAGCGCTCAAGAGGATTATGGTCGAGGGCAAGGACAAGTACCTGCCTATAATGACAGGCCATCAGGGCGAGCCAGGGGCGATACTGAGCAGGATCGCAAACGGGGAGACCGAGTTCAGGGTGGAATCGGGAGACAGGGTAATATTCAGTGCCGGTATAATACCACAGCCCCTCAACATGTCAAATCGCCACACAGTTGAGACGAAGCTGAAGATGAAGGGTGCCAGGATATACGATAATGTGCATGTCTCAGGGCATGCATGCAGAGAGGACCACTGGGAGCTCCTGCGCATGATAAACCCTGAGCATGTGATACCCAGCCACGGCAACCTCAACAGCCACGGCCAGTACCTCATGCTTGCAGAGGATACAGGCTACAAGCTGGGATACTCGATACATCTCGTGAGGAACGGGCAGGAGCTGCTACTCGGGTGAGATTTAAAGGGGTCGGAGATAATGAAAAACTTGGAGGGAGGAGATCTGGAGGCTGAGCTAAGAAAGCGCGCTGATCTGATATCGAGAGCTATAGACGAGCTCCTGCCTGTCTCCAGACCGGAAGGGTTGTACGATGCTGCCAGGCACCTGCTGGGAGCTGGCGGAAAACGGCTCAGACCATCGCTGCTCCTCATAGCTGGAGAGTCTGTGGGCTGCGACGCTGCGCGCCTGGTTCCGGCTGCTGTTGCGATAGAGCTGGTCCATAACTTCACGCTGATACACGATGACATAATGGATAACGCCTCTCTGAGGCGCGGCAAACCCGCGGTACATGTGATATGGGGTACATCCGGGGCGATACTAGCAGGCGATACGCTCTACTCGAAGGCGTTCGAGATGCTCTCAAAGGTGGATGCCCCGCCTGAGAGGGTGCTCGCTGCCATGGATATGCTCGCGAGGACATGCACCTCGATATGCGAGGGGCAGTGGCAGGACCTGGAGTTCGAGCACGCTGAGAGCGTGACGGAGAAGGAGTACCTCGAGATGATCGAGAAGAAGACTGGAGTGCTGTACGGCGCATCTGCATGGATCGGCGCGACCCTGGGCGGAGCCCCGCCTGAGGTGGCAGGAGGCCTCGAGGAGTTCGGCAGGCTGACAGGCATGGGATTTCAGATACACGACGACATACTCGATCTGACAGTGCCAGAGGACGTCCTGGGCAAGAGGCTCGGAGGGGACATCCTCGAGGGAAAGAAGACGATGATAATAATAGATGCGCTCACGAAGGGAGTGAGGCTCGATGTATTCGGGAAGGGCCAGGCCAGCCAGGATCAGCTTAAGGAGGCGATCTCAGCTCTGAGGAGATGCGGATCGATAGATTATGCGAGGAGAAGGGCAGAGGAGTTCGTTGAAAGGGGAAAACGTGCACTCGATGTTCTGGATGATTCTCCTGCGAAAAGGCTGCTTCTGGAGCTCGCTGATTACATGATACGCAGGGGTTATTGAATTGGCATAGGGGGAGTCCTGAATTCCTCAGGAAGGAGCAGCCGTACGCGCGCTCCTGCACTGGCGCTTGGAGACAGCAGATGGATCATGGAAAATTGGGCACTCTGTCTCTTTAAAATCTTGAGCGCAGGAAGCCCCCTCTGAGGCGGGATGTGATGAGATGAACGTTCGTGAAATGAGCATGGATGAATGTGAAGACGTACTCCGGAGATGCAGGTACGGCAGACTGGCGCTCTCCTACGAGGACCGACCTTATGTGATACCTATGTCTTACGTTTACGCGGATGGCACTGTCATACTACACTCCAGGCCGTCCGGGAAGAAGATCGAGATCGCGAGGAGAAACAGCAACGTCTGCTTCGAGGTGGATGAGCTCGAGGGCCAGCGGTGGAGGAGCGTCATAGTGTATGGGAAGGCTCAGCTCTCAGGATCACAGGAGGCCAAGCGGAAGATGTTCGAGGCCTTCATGAGGAGCGGGATCGGCGGGCACGGCGGAAAGATGTTCACCTGGGATATGCTCGAAAAGATGGATATGTGCGTCTGGGAGATAAAGGCGTTTGAGATAACTGGAAGGGAAGGGATCTGGTAGAGGTATGGTGAGCTGGGCCGAGAAGTACAGGCCCAGAAGCCTCGATGGCATACTGGGCAATGCAAAGGCGGTGGCCGAGCTCCGGGCATGGGCCAGGGCCTGGGAGGAGGGGAGGCCGGAGGTGAAGTGCCTCATCCTGTATGGTCCTCCAGGGGTGGGGAAGACATCTGCGGCACTCGCGCTCGCGTCGGAGATGGACTGGGACTACATAGAGCTCAACGCCAGCGATCAGCGGACCGCGGAGATAATAAAGAGCATCGCAGGCCCAGCATCTCAGGTGAGCACATTCTCCGGCAGAAGAAGGCTCGTTATACTGGATGAGGCTGACAACCTGCACGGGACATATGACCGTGGCGGTGCGGCAGCGATTCTGAAGGTTATAAAGGATGCAACACAGCCTGTGGTTCTCATAGCAAACGAGTATTACGAAATAGAGAAGCCACTCAGGGATGCGTGCAGGGGGGTTCAGTTCCGATCGATAAGAGCGCAGACCATAGCCTCCCTTCTCAGAGAGATATGCAGGAGCGAGGGGATCGATTGCGATCCAGAGGCGATAATGCATATAGCTGAGATGTCTGGCGGCGATCTGCGCAGCGCGATAAACGACCTCGAGGCTGCTGCGCGGGGTCTGAAGCGCCTGCGATTGGAGGACATCGCGACCTCTGAGAGGGACGTCAAGGCTTCGATATTCAAGGTCCTCGAATCGATATTCAAGGGGGAGAGCGCGAGGAGCGCGCTCGAGGCCACATACCAGCTGGACGAGAGCCCCGAGGATCTCATACACTGGATCGACGAGAATCTGCCTGTTGTTTACAGCGACCGCGATCTCGTAAAAGGATTCGAATGTTTATCGAGAGCAGACATCTTCCTGGGAAGGGTCAGGAGGCGGCAGAACTACACGCTCTGGAGGTACGCCACGTTCCTGATGACAGGAGGGGTGAGAGCGGTCAGCTCGAGGGTGCGGAGGGGTTACACCCAGTTCAGGCCGCCAAGCCTCTGGAAACGGCTGGGTCAGACGAGGAAGGCAAGATCAGTGAGGGATTCAGCTGCCAGGAAGATAGCGGCGCACTGTCACGTCAGCACATCGTACGCCAGATCCGAGCTCCTCAACTTTGTAGGGGCTCTGCTGAACAGCAAGAAGATCGGTGCGACGGTTGCAGCATCCCTTGGCCTGAACATAGATGAGATCGCGCTCCTGACCGGAAGCGCTCCATCCACGAAGAAGGTGCAGAGGCTCTTCGAGGACGCGCAGAGGATGATCGAGGCGGAGCAGATCGCCATGATAGATCGCGGCCTGAAAGTTGAGGAGAGGAAGACAGAAAGCCCAGAGGAGCAGGCCGCGAAGGAGACAAGCAAAGATATGTCTCAGGAGAAGAGGCAGAGATCGCTCTTCGACTTCTAGGCGCATGGGATCCAGTCAACCCTGCTGGGCCTTCCGGATCTGTTGCTCAGGTCCACGTATTTCTTCACAGAGAACGCGCCAGTGAGCTCCTCGACAGATCTGCTCAGCTCCACAGCGCGCTTGTCGTTTCTCTGACGGGTCGTCCAGGCAATTCGCCCGCTGCCTATGAACGTGGCGTCCATCCCTGCCTGGAGGCTCTCGTTACCGACAGCACCTGTGGTCCTGATCTCGGTGCTCCTGTGTATCAGCTCAGATGCCGTGTAGACCTCTGTGAGGGCCGATCCAGCATCGTAGTTTATGACGCAGATCCTGTTCGACCACTTTCTGTTATAGGCGCCGCCGCCATATGACACAGGGAAGTACTCGAACTCCGCATCCTGTGTGAAGTTTATGGTATTTCTTATGACGTCAAGCTCGAACGCGCTCCTCTCGCGGAACCTTCCGCTGCCTATGATCTTCTCTGCGAACTTCTGGCCCTGGGCACCTGCCGCGGTCTGCCCCAGCAGCTCGGTGTCGCGGTAGCCTGTGCCCAGGTTGAGGGCACCGTTGAAGACGTAGTCTGCAGCCCATGCGGCTCCGAGCAGCATCACACACAGAGCAGCGGAACATAATCTCCATCTGAAATCCAATTCTCTCCCTGCTTGAGGCTTTAATCGAGACCATAAAAAGGTGTCGAAACTGATCAGTGACGCAGGTTGTGAGCGCGAGCTTGAGGTCGGCTCCCCATCAGCAGCGCAACAGAGGAGATTCTGTTGCCTGTTTGGTTGAGTTTACAGGAGAGAAGACCAGATGCTGTACATGCTCAGGCGCAGCTCTCTGTTATGCACTCCTGATCGATATGTTGAGAGAAAAGCGGGCGTGGAGGGATTCGAACCCCCGGCTTACAGCTTAGGAGGCTGCCGCCATATCCTTGCTAGCTAATACAGCTTCTAGGGAACAAGGCCACCGGCCAGTGCTCCTGGCTAGGCCACACGCCCGTACCGGTTACCCTAACGCCCATCTCGTATATCAAATTTTTCCCATATCAGCAGGTCTGTAGAGTACCGAAACCTCTGACCGGGTTTCGACATGGTTCGCGCTCCATTCAACTGTCACACACGATAATACAGACAGACCAAGTCCAATCCGCAGTCATCTCAGCATCTGTTTCAGAGGCAAGTTTTATAACGCACATTCGTGAGAATATCTCACATGGTTTCCATCGCAGCTCTTCTGCAGAAGGCCGAGGAGAAGTACCTCGATGGGTCTTACTATGAGGCCATAGAGTACTACAACAGGGCGCTGGAGATCGATCCTGATAATACCACGGCATGGTGTGGAAAGGGAATGGCCTGCTTCTGCCTTTCCCGCTATGAGGATGCTCTGGAGTGCTACACCAGAGCGATCGAGGTGGATCCGGGGTGCGTGCAGGCGTGGGAGAGCCGTGCAGAGGTGCTCTTCGTTCTGGGAAGATGCGATGAGGCCATATCCTCCTACCAGGAGGCAATAGACAGGGATCCTGCATATGCGCTTGCATGGATCGAGAGGTGCATCGATTCCAGGCCTGACGATGCGGAGAGCTGGAGGCAGAAGGGCCTGGCGCTTCTATCCATGGGGCGGTATGTTGAGGCGATCGAGGCCTACCGCATGGCTCTGGATATCGACCCATCTGAGGCCAGGGACTGGTGCATCCTGGGGGAAACGCTCCAGACGATCGGGAGGCAGAGCGAGGCCCTAGAATGCTTTGAGAAAGCCATTGAGCTCAGACCATCTGATTCTGCATGCTGGATCAGGATGGGCGAGTCGCTGCACAGCACCGGCAGGTACGCTGAAGCTCTGGAATGCTACGATAACGCGCTCAGGCTCGACCCTGGATCTGTCCAGGCATGGCATGGGAAGGGCATCGCTTACAGAGCCATGGGGCTGGCATCAAAGGCGATAGAGGCATTCGACTCAGCCATTTCACTCGACTCAGAGCATGCTCAATCCTGGTACGCGAAAGGCATCACATACAGGGCCATCGGTCTCTATGAGGATGCTCTGAAGTGCTTCGATCGCGTTCTGAGCATCGACCCTGACAACGCATCCGCGCTGAAGAGCAGCGCCTGGTCCCTCTACAACCTCGGCAGGTACGATGAGGCGCTAAGAGCATGCGAGGATGCGATAGCTGTTAACCCCTGGGACGAGGACGCCTGGTACAACAGGGGGATCGTGCTCAAGGCGCTGGGACGGTACACTGAGAGCGATATCTCGTTCATAAGAGCCCGCGAGATAAGGATCACGAAGATCTCAAAGAGCCGCATGCGTGAATGTCATCCATAATAGAAGCTTTCGGCCACGAAAACGCGTGCTGCCTGAGATCAAAAACGATCTGAGTTCAGGCCCTGAACTTGAGCTTCATGTAGTATATCCCCGCGTCGTTGACCTTCTCCACCTCGAACCCCATCTTCTCGAAGAGCCTGAAAACGCGATTGTTCTCTGCCAGAACCTCTGCCGTGAATCCGAGAAGGCCGCTCTTCCTCGCAAGCTGTGTAAGGTAAGATAAAAGCTCGCTGCCCACACCCTGGTTCTGGTAGTCATCTCTGACAGCAAGCGCGATATCTGCGGTGTATTTGTCTCTGTTGACCTCATACTGGCCTATGCCGATCACCACATCCCCCTCCTTGCCGGGGAGCGTGGCGAGTATCACCATCTTGTTTGTATAATCGATCATTGTGAGCTTCTGGAGCAGATCTCTTGGGATCTCTCTTCTCATCGATATGAACCTCTGGTACCTGCTCTCCTCTGAGAGTGAATAGAAGAAGTCCTTCAGCAGTGGCTCATCGCTGATCCTCACAGGGCGCATCAGGATCTCCAGACCTGTTTTGGTGGTTCTGTGGACCTCGAGGTGCTCCGGGTAGATTCCCTGCCAGCCCGGAAGGACGATCTGGTCCCTGTATAGTATGTTCATCCGTTTCGCCTCTTCTATCAGCCAAGCCCTGAACTTCGGATGCGCCACAGATATCAGGGCCATCGCCCTCTCCCGCAGGTTTCTGCCATGGAGGTAAGCTATGCCGTGCTCTGTCACCACGTATCTGATATCGCCTCTTGTCAGCGTCACACCAGCGCAGCTCCTCAGACACGGCACAATTCTGGACACACTCCCATCCTTTGCCGTGGACGGCAGAGCGAGAATGGTTTTGCCGCCTGGGGCCATGGCAGCGCCCCGCATGAAGTCTGCCTGGCCGCCTATTCCGCTGTACAGTGTTCCTCCGAGCGACTCAGCTGTGGCCTGGCCCGTGAGGTCGATCTCGAGCGCGCTGTTTATCGCGACCATGTTTTTCTGTTTTGCTATGATGAGGGGGTTGTTTGTGTAATCGATCTGCCTGAACTCTATATCCGGGTTCCCGTCGAGATACCTGTACGTCTCCCTTCTGGCCATGCAGAAAGTGGCCACGGTCTTCCCCGTATCGAGGGTCTTCATGCTGTTATCGACAGCGCAGCTCCTCATCAGATCAACGATGCCATCGGTGAGGAGCTCCGTGTGAACCCCGAGATGCCTTTTGTCACGGAGGTTTGAAAGAACAGCATTCGGTATGCTTCCATAGCCGACCTGTATCGTGGACCCGTCCTCGACGATTCTCGCAACATACTTTCCTATCTGCTGCGCAAGCTCTGTCGGCACGCTCTCCACATACTCCAGGAGCGGCTCCTCATGGTAAACAACGTAATCAACATCTTTCATATTGATTAGAGTGTCTCCGTGGACATACGGCATCTGGGGATTGACCTGGACAGCAACAGCGGATGCGTTCTCGATCACAGCTTTTATTATGTCCACACTTATCCCGAGGCTCATATCTCCGTTCTCGTCCGGAGGCGTGGCCTGTATGAGAGCCATGTCGACATTTATCGTTCCATTTCTGAACAGCTCCGGAAGAGCTGATAAAAATATAGGGGTGTAGTCCGCGTCAGCGCGGTTGATCGGATCGCGCGTGCTCTCCCCTATGAAGAACGAATCGAGGCGGAAGTTCAGCTTGAACTTCTCATCTGTGTACGGCGCAACGCCGAGAGTCGAGACGTGGATGACCTCGGCGTCGAAGAACGCTGTGGGATACCTGCTGACGTAATCGATCAGAGAGCGCACAAGATGCTGCGGCTCTGCGCATCCGGTGCCGATGAATATCCTGTCGCCGGGATGGATGTTCCTGAATATGGTCCTCTCTGGAGCAAACTTCTCCTGCCACCTGCTCCGCATCTCCTCCAGCCCCATCATCGGAATGCCCCACTCTGCAAAACACAATAGCACAAGATGTCATTTTAAAGTATATAATTCTGTCGTTGCTTGCAAAAAATGCACTGCAAAAAGAGATATTATAATGAAATATAATGATATTATGATTACGAATGACCTTTGCATGGTGTGTGCGGGATTGAATCCGAGAAGCTGAATATGATCTGTTAACGTTTGTCTGGCATGTGGTTTCTGAGCACCTCGACATATCCAGCTTTGGGTAGGGGTTCAGAGCAGCTGTGTTTGAGATCGCAGCCTGGAGCCTGAGCCGCTTCGCACCAGCTGTCTGCATCTCTCGTATCAAGCAGCTCCGACCTCCCCTCAGATATCTGCTGCAGAATGAGC
>NZ_JANIHG010000019.1 GCF_024518575.1 Methanothrix sp.
GAGGAGGACAGCGTCAGTTCTTGGTGTGGGCAAGTCGAGTGTACATTACTGGACCACACGGTTCAAGGAGTCTCTTGATTATAAACCCGAGAATGTAAAGTCGCTTGGCATAGTGAGGCTCGGTGTAGACGAAACTATTCTGAAATATAATGGTAGGAAATGTTATCTTATGCTAAATATCTCTCCAAAAGCCATTTCAGTATATGATTCAGAGAGAGGGGTAATCAGGTATCATGTGCTGCACGCACCCTGGCGAGGCGCTCCTTTGCAGCTGCGACCCGCCCCTTGACGCTGTTATCGTTCACAGCACATCTGTTGCACTCTCCAGATGATTCCTGTGCAGGGGCGGCCTCTGTCGTGTTCTTGTACATCCCCTCGCTCATCACTATTATTCCATCCCCGTAAGAGAGGTTGTAGAGCAGCATTGATGGGATGCTGGATGGCGCCAGGTACCTGAACCGCACCACCCCCCGGATGCTCTCGTTGGCGTTCAGAGTTCTGGGCTCGAACCCATCAGTCGCCCTGTAGCCCCAGCCCCACTGGTCGACCAGCGTACAGTTCTCAGGGGACACCTTCAGAGGAGACGTGGAGTTGTTCCTGACAGAGATATCTATATCGAGCACCTTCCTGCTGTAATCAAGCCTGGATCCCAGGACGCCGTAGTACGTGACTGTTACGTTCTCGTCTGTGTAGTTCAGCGGCTCTCCGAAATCCACCTTGAACACCTCTCCAATTCCGGAGTCCACCACGAGGCTCTTCGGGATCGCCTCTCTGGGAACCACGAATGCGAGTAGCTCCCGTCCCGGAGAGATGGGCCTGCTCGATGCCGTATCTCTGGTGTAGCTCCTGTCGTTTCCGTCGATCAGAACATATCTGACGCGGGGAGGCTCCGCGCAGCTTCCATTGCTCCATCTCAGGCCCGCGTC
This sequence comes from Methanothrix sp., assembly GCF_024518575.1. Taxonomy (GTDB): domain Archaea; phylum Halobacteriota; class Methanosarcinia; order Methanotrichales; family Methanotrichaceae; genus Methanothrix_B. The sequence goes on from NZ_JANIHG010000019.1 coordinate 927, forward strand.
CAGGTACAGAACCATCCTGTCCGCATCGTAAGAACCTCCCTGATAAAGGGGCCCCTTGAACATGTCGAATACTGTGCAGCAGAGCTCTCCATTCCCACCTGTCACAGGAAGTCCGCATGCAGACTCCAGCACAGTCAGCATCAGCATGACCCCCAGGGCTGCTGTTCGTATCATCTCAGCCACCACGGATACTATGAATTACTTCTAAGATATATTGTAACTATATATTTACTTTTCCTGTGGATGCTGTTGAACGTGAATCTGTGCATCACCCTGTAACCTTTGGCAGGTATTTGCTAAGCTCCTCGCGCACGATTCTCCTGATATGCTCCTCCGAGATGTCGAGGTTGTTCTTAATATTATTATCCTGTGAGGGCCTGTTATTCGATAGGTTATCAAATATCCTGAGCTCCTGCAAGAACAGCGGCTTCTCACCCTTCTTCAGCCTCATCTTTGCGTTCTCGAGCGCTGCCTCAAGCCGTTCGAAGTAATTGGTGAGAGCATCTGTAGTGAGCGATGTCAGGCTCTGATCATCATTCGCATGCACCATGTGAAGAAGCTCGGGCCTATTCTCCTCTATGTACTTCAGCGCGAATGATACCACCCTGTACATCCTTCTCTCGAACGGTCCACAGCCGGATCCGTAGGGGTTTCTGAGCAGTATCAGAACCTCGGTCTTCCTGTTCTCCCCGAGCTTTCTCCATGCGAATATATGGTTCGTATCGAGCCCTGTGATGCTCTTAACAGACGATTCCAGTTTCTCAGCGGAGAGATAACCTCTCGAGAAGACAAACGCCCTGTCTGCCATTGCTGGATCGCATGGGAAAAGCGGGCCGCATCCATCATCTTTCACGCTTCCCGTGAGGGCTTTCTCTACCAGATCTCCTTCAACGGGCTTCCTGCTGTTCAAAGATGCATAGCATGGAACCATGACAGGCGGCCTGTTCAGGCCCTCTGTGAAGTTCTGCGCCAGGGCCAGAGACGGGGGGTCCTCCTGTGGAAATGCGCGGTCTGCCAGGAAGGGCTTCATGGCATGAAATATATAATTATTTATACTTGTGTAATCCTGTTTGAACCTCTCGACAAGGATCTGGTTATCCACAAGAATCAGAGCATCCACTCCATCTCTTGCGCTTTTGGTGAGGAGATCGTACATGGATATCGTTGCACCGAGATCCCTCCGCGCCTCCTTCGACTGCTGCTCCCTGTCGGCTTCATCCCCCTGCTCTGTGAGAACACCGAGAACGAAGACTGGGTAGTCCTGAGTTCCTCCGGATCTTATGTAGCGAAGGATCGGATTTATGAATCCTGTGCCTGTGCCGCCGCCTAGAGATACCATGAAGAGAATGTTATCGCATCTTCCTCCTGAGAGGGTTGTGAATCCCTTTATGGCATTCCAGGCGTTCTCGAGTATGGGATTCTCCTTCCCGAACTCCTCTCTGGCAACACTTTTAACCTCCTCATCATTATCAAATATCTCGAATATCGCCTTTAGGTACTGAGCCTCCCTGAAGAACCCCTGCTTCTTGATATCATATCCGTACTTGCGCATGACGAGGGAGTGCGTCTGTGATCCGACCTTTATCGAATCGTGTGGTATGACGTACCCCGGATACCCCTCATTCTTGAAAAAGCTCTGCTTATTAACCGCGGCGTTGACATCTGCCTCCAACCATACACCCTCGATTCCGCCGAACGCAACGTGCTCGGCATTTGTAAGCTTTGAGAGTGGCTTTATGATATCCACGGGATCGAGAATGACCTGGAGCAGATTGCCGCCACATCCGCCTATGCCAACACAGCACGATCTCATCTACTGGCCTCCAAGAACTCTTTAAACACAGGGATGAAGAGCAAAACCAGAGCTACAAGAAGCAGCAGCCAGGATGCAATTTCAGACATCCAGCTCACATACGGGTAGCTGATGGAGTTGTAAATTGACGATATTGATGAGATCCAGAGGAGCAGTATCGAGAGCGTGCAAAGCCTCTTATCGTTTAAAGACATCGGGTATATACTGTAGATATCGGAGAGCCGCAGCCACACAGGAAAGCCTCTGCTTACGTAGAGAAAGATTGTTGCCACAATTGCAACAAGAACAGCGAAAAGCACCAACCCGTAATAGCTGGCGATCATCGGAAAACCGAGACTCAAAAGCTTTGGTATCCTCGGCGGCAGGATGTTGTAGACGAGAGCGACGAAGAACGCGACCCACGAGGCAGAGGCCATAGCGGAGAAGTTAGAGCCATGCTGAGTAGATATTTTCTCGTACAACTCATCCCTAGAGACGCTGGATGAGAGCTCCGAGAGCCTCCTATAGATGCGCTCAAAATTCATCCAGTGAATCGCCAGTCCCACCACCAGCAGGAGCAGCAGGGCTATCATAAATAATGAACCCCAATCCATCTAATCCCCTCCCTGGTTGCCCTTCTCTGTTTTTCTCCTTCTGTTGCTACAACGCTCTAGGATCACGCCGGATGAGAGGAATATCACCAGGATTAGAAGCGCGTTCAAAAAGCTCGCAGGCGAGAGTATCGAGTAACTTATGATCCTTGGATTTATCTGCCTCCCATTCAGGTCTATGCTCGTCCTGCCGTTCTGATCCGGTTCCGAGAATGAGAACCTGTATGAGAATGTCTGGTTGTTGTCCGAAGCGTCAAAGCTCGTCTCGACCGATACAGTCTGTCTCTCAGGCGTCACTGTTACTGTCTTCGAGCCGCGGAGCTTCCAGGGGTTGGACGCTGTGTTTGTGTAGAGATACACGGTCAGCGGGAAGGAGTTCTCGTCCTGGCTCTTCACATCTATGCTGAAGTTGTACCTGCCCCACCAGTAGTAGTTCTCATCCTCAGCGACCATTCTGGGGTTTTCGACGAGCAGCTTCGGCGTCGGCCTTATCTCAGGTCCTGCTGTGATGTTCGTCGATGTCACATTGATCCCATCACCCAGTGTGTAGTAGTAGTGGAAGGTCTTTCCTGCGTCATCCTTTCCGAAGAACCCGTACTCGCTGTTCCTGAACCTCACCGTCCCGCTGCCGCGGAGCTCCTGCGTAACGTTTTTGCGCTCGGTCCTGTTATCTCCCTCAAGGATGTGAAGCGTGACGTTCAGAGTATCCCCATCAGGATCTGTGATCTCAGCCACATACTCTATCGGATCGCTGTATCTCGGTTTGTACGTGACGTTCGTGTAGTTCACCACGGGCGGATTGTTGATCACATTCAGTTCCAGAACCGGGAAGATCTCCCGAGACGATACAGTCCAGTTCGATGAGTAGCGCTTGTACTGGCCATCCGTATACCGTATTCGGAACCTGACATTCCCCACATGATTCAGGCTCCGCAGATCTGTTATCTCCGGGAAGCTTCTGAATGTGTAATTGACATCGTCGCTGGAGTAGTACTCGTTGACCTGCACGATCTGGGGCTGGCTGTTGACCTGTTTGAAATCGCCTCCTGGCTCGGCCATCTCCAGGTAGAGATACAGCGGCCTTCTTATCTCAATCTTGTTCTCGTTTGTCACATATGCCTGAATTTCCAATGAATCGCTCCTGCGGACCGTTTTATTGCCCTTGTAGTAGATCAGCACCGCGGGCAGCTCGTACTCCCCTGGGGGTGTGTACTCCTTCCATAGCAGGGTCTGAAGATACTCGAACCTCTTCGGGTTCTGCTTCTTCCCCTGCTCGAGCGCCTTTATTATCTTCTCCATATCTGTCTGCTTGTGGCTGCTCCCCCCTCCCCCACCCTCAGATGGCGTGGGTGGCGGGGGGCTCACGGTCGGTCCTTCTGCATAAGCGGATATCACAAGCATGAGCAGCATGAGAGCGAGAAGCCTGTATCGCATGCTCTTACCTCTTCACATCGAACTGCACCGTCTGGTGCCACGGCTGGTTGTTCCATGATAGCTCGCTCCAGTTGCCAGGGGTGGTGTACTTCTGCAGGAGACCTGTGTGTATCCAGTTCTTCCCGTCGTCTGTGTAGATGAGCTCGACATCAATCGGCCTCAGAGCTCTGACCGAGACCCTGTAGTTGAATCTGTCTGTGTTGCCTATCCTGCTGTATGTCGCGTCCTTAAAGCACACATCGAACTCAGGCCCGGGGAACTCGCCGAGCACGTTGTTATCGAGAACGAATCTGTACCAGGCCATTCCGAGGAGGTCTGCATCCTTGACATCGAATGTCACGTTCCTCCAGACGAGCGTGCTGTTTGAGCCTGTGTAAGTCACCATCCCTCTTGAAACCCAGAGGTCAGATTCCGGCGGCCTTATCTGCAGCTCCAGATCGCATCTCGGCTTCGTTGTCTCGATCTCAGCTGTGTACGTGTATGATGTGTAGGCGCTGCCATTTTGAGGCGTGACGGTTGCGTTCTTAACCCACACGACCACCACATCGGGGCCGGCATAGTACCTTCCGATCATATCCTTTGTTGTGGCAAAGGGAGACTCTGCATCCATGTAGTGGAAGCCGTAGTAGTACTGGGATGATCCGTATGCTTCGGGCGTGGCTGTCACACGCACATCATCCCACTCGAGCCTCTCCCAGCTGGAGACGTTTCTGTATGTTCTCCTTCCCGCTGTAACAAAGCTCTTCGATCCAACATCCCACACATTGAGCGAGACCTCGATCTCCCTGGATGCGTTTACATCAATGGCATAGCGGAAAGGTGTATCTGGAAGGCCCCTATCCGGAGATAGGCTCTCATTTCTGAACTCGACCGAGACTGGCCAGAAGGGGCCGTCGAAGGTCTTCTCCTTTCTCCCCACAAATCTGTAGTAGGCCGAGCTGAAGTCGAAGTCGAGGGAGACGTTCTGCCATCTCAGAACCTTCCAGCTTCCTGGAGCTGTGTAATCCTGCGTTCCCACAGGCGTCCACGGACCATTCTTTGATGGGGCAACCTCAAGCGATATGTTATCAGGCGCTGTGGAGAAGACGCTCACCTTGTACGTGTAGAGGTCATCCCTGGTTCCCTTTCTTGGGGTCACAGAGGCATCCCTGAACTCCTCGAAGACCTTCACCAGCGTGGGGTGGCCTGTGTAGTCCTCCCTGACGACCGGTTTCTCGAATGGGTCAAGCGATGTCACCGTTGCCTTGTACCATGTCCTGTCCCATATGGTCGTGTCGTTTTTGTCAGATAGCCATCTCCCGAAATCGCCCTTCCTGAGATCCGGGGACTGGAAGTTGACCTCGAATCTGAGCACGCCTTTTGCGCCTGGGTTCAGGTTCAGCTTTTCTGTGAAGCTCTTCGAGATCGAGGTATCGGATGAATCCGGACCGATTGTGAGCTCGACGGTGTACATCATCGAGTTCTTCGCGCCCGAGAGCTCCACAACGTAGACGAGGCTCTTGCCGACATCAAGAGGCTCTCTGGGCGTCCCCTCCTGCGAGAAGTAGATCGACGCATCTATTCCACGAGATGATGTGACTGCAAACACAAGCACTATGAGACACAGCAATCTTCTCAATCAGTTAACCCCCCATGCCAACAGGCACACGCCCACCCGAACCATATTCATCTGCAGATTCCAGCCGTTTGTCTGAGCTGATCTCAAAGCCCCTATACGGTTATAACATTTAAAGCCTTCTGCAGGTGATGTATCAAGGCGACCATCAATGATGTAGCTCTCATAGGATCAGCTGATGTGCAGGCATGGTGCAAGCACTCTCTCCAGATTGGAGAGATCGCGGCTTCGCTGTCCTGTCTGAGCCTAATAAAAAAAGGAATAAATCCCGGCCTCAGGAGCGTCTGATGTACATGTAGGCGGCCATCATGGAGAGCGCTCCTATCAGCGCCTCGAATCCAGGCTGCTTCTCGGGCTGACCGGCTGCAGGTGCTCTCTCGCCCGTCTCTTTGCTCTGCTGAGCCGTCTGCTCACTCACTGCTGACGCCTGGCATGGCGCTCCGCAGGTTATCCACATCCTGCCCTCTGCAAGAGGCAGCTCGTAATGCCTCCTCAGTGGGGCTGCGCATGAGAGCGCCGGCCAGTCGAAGTCCACTCTGGAATATGGTGTGCTGGAGCTGATGTTGCCGCCGAATCCTGATCTACTCACCGTAACATCCACAGGCAGCTTCATCTGCACGGACGTATCGATCGTGGCGCTCCACCGCTCTCCAGAGTTCAGGGTCCCGATATTCCATATGAGCGTCGTCGAGCCATCTCTGTTATAGGTAACCGCATCTGGGAATGGATCGGCTCCAGTGTACTTGAGATACGGGTACAGCGTCTCGGTAAGGGTGACGTTTGTGACCCATGGCCCCTGAGCGCATCCGCCCATCCTCTTCAGTACCGTGGAGATCAGGTTCCCGGCTGTGAGACTCTGAGGTCCCGCTGCACCACGCTGCAGGGGATCGCCGGACCGCGCAATCTCGGTGAGGTTCTTAAGCTCCATCGGATAATCGTTCAGATCTGGACCGATGTAGAACGGGAAGATGCCCTCGAACCCTCCGCGGATCAGAGTGTTATTACGGGGGATTGTGTAGAGCACGCTGGATGGTGTGATGCCCTTGAACTCGCTGCGGCATGTTATGAATATTATGAACCTCCGGGTATCGCAGCTGAGCGGATCGATGGCCTGCGAGCTTATGCGGCTGTACATGATACGCATCGCTTTTTGCAGCCCCACCTCGTAGAACGTCTGGTCGGTCTCTTTGCATGTGCTTTGGTTGTAACGCTGGATCGTCGCCTTTATTCTCTGATCTCCAACCGCCAGCCACTGGGGATTGAGAGTGGTATCCATGTCTGCAGGATCATCAATGTCCAAGTCATCCCAGCTCACGATCGCGATCCTAGCATTCCTGAGCTCAGGAGTGCTCGCTGCAGTCTGGAGCATCTCATAAAGCGCATCCTGCATTATTTTGAATATCTGCTGACCACTTTTTGCATCGAAGTCTCTCATGCTCCCGGATTTGTCTATGACAAACAGGATATCCGCATTGCAAGGCCTCTCTGGCGTCTCAAGTGTTATCCTAAGCATGGGACTGATGGCATTTCCGTTTGGCAGAACCTCTTTGCTGACCCTCAACACGCTGGTATTCTGTACCACGGATGTATTGCTTCCTCCGATGCCGCTGCCCTCCAGGCTGAACGATCCGGCTGGGCTGACCTTCAAAGTAACTGGAGGAATCGCAACCGCTGATCGGATGTTATCGCAGCCGGTATAGCTGACCGCTGTATCAGGAGCCATGCCAAGGATGAACGTGCCCGGATCTGGCGAGCTCACATCAAACGACAGCGTCCTGCTCTCGTTTGCCTGAAGTGCCCCGATCTGCCAGCTCAGAACGGTCGAGCCTCCCTGCTTTCTCACGGATGCCACAGGCTGCGATCCACTGTATGGAGAGAGATTAACATCCAGGGATGATGGCAGCACATACGTCACGGTCACGTCCTTCGCCACGATGCCGGTGATGCTGCTTCTGATTCTTTTGTATATGCCGGCCAGAGCGCTCGCATCAGGTGCGCTGTAGAACTCTCCGCCGGTGCTGTGTGCAATCTCCGTAAGGTTCCCAGCATCAGCCTCCGGACCAAGACCTATGGTGAACACCACGATTCCATTCGATCTGGCCTCATCCACCGGAGATCCCGGAAGGCCGGGATGCGTGTAGTGGCCACCGTCTGTGCTGATCCCATCCGTGAGGAGCACTATCACCTTTGATCTGTTGCTCCCGGAGAGCAGATCGATCGCGGCCTCCAGGCCTGTATCCAGAGATGTGTATCCATCGGCACCGCTGCTGTTTATCGCCGATTCGATATCATCGAGGTTGCCCGTGAGCGGCCAGGAGAGTGCTGATGTGTTCCAGCTGACGACGCCGACCCTGTCCATGCTCAGATCCAGGCTGGCGACGAACTCCCTGGCAGCAGACTTCCTCAGATCTTCAGGATCGTTTGTGGTCATGCTGCCAGAGCTGTCTATCGAGAGAACGACATCTACCGGACTGGCGCAGGGCACCTCGCCTCCTCTGAGGCTTATGCTCACAGTGCTGATCTCAGAGGGAGAGATCGCACCCCTGCTCAGCTGCTGGTCAGCAGTAACCGCTGAACCCAACGATCCGCCAGTCCAGACAAAAACAAGGATCACTAAAACGACTTCCCATCTGATGAATATACCTCCTGCATCTCAACTGTGTGCAAAATATCACATCAAACTATTTTATACTATTCACACATTAAAAATATCTTTTTACATATCCTCACCTGCATGCCTGCCAATACCCTTTTATCCTACCCATCATGTTTTCAGAACCATGAATGCATGCAAGAGCGTTACGGCTGCACTGCTTCTAATCCTGTCGCTCCAGTGTGCCATCGCAGAGATCCAGGGGAATGTGAGCTCAGGAGATAGATTCCAGAGCGTCAGCGGGGATTTCGGCAGGGCATGGCTGATGAGCAACATAAACACAACAAGCAATGTGACCCTCAGCAACGACCTCTGGAGCTGGGGTGGTGTGCCAAGAGGATGGAAGATCGTAAATGGTGTGCTCGTTAGGTCTGCAAACTCGACTCAAACACAGCTCGGCTCCGACTGGCTGGGAAGCACATCAGACAGCTTGTACACGCTGGAGTACAACGAAAGCAGCTGGGTCCCCCCATTCTGATATAAGAGGATGGTTCGATGGAGGCATGGGATCTGGTTGGCATCGCAGCGGGATCCCTCACGATGTTCGGATTTTATCCCCAGATCATCAAGATGTACAGGACCAAGCTTGTCGGAGATCTGAGCCTGCCGATGCTTCTGCAGTACGCCACAGGCATCTTCCTCTGGCTCCTCTACGGCATGTATCTGAATAACGCAATCCTCATAGTATCAAATGCTGTGTCGCTGGCAAGCTTTTTATGTGGAATTGCTTTATATCTAAAATATAATAATAGTCGCCCGACTAACAGATGAGCGTGCATCCGGAAAGGATTCGCTGCCCTATACAGCGCTGTTTTGCCTCAGTCACAGAGGGACGCTGGGTTATAGGAAGTGACTCCCTCCCCGAAGGGCGGGGCTTCCTGCGCTTCGGCTTATAGGAACTCAGGCAGAAGACCCCCCTTCAGGGGAGGGTAGGATGTCACGAGGAAATGCTGATACAGCTCTCTATGCAGGATGTACTGGAGATGATCGGATGGACGATATCCGTTCACGAATACAGACGCCGCTGCTCGCGGTTGATGTCGTATTGAGGATAGATGATGGGATAGTTCTAATCCGCCGCAGGAACCCTCCGTTCATGGGATGCTATGCGCTTCCTGGAGGATTTGTTGAGATCGGTGAGACCGTGGAGGATGCCGCGCGGAGAGAGGTCATGGAGGAGACCGGGGTAAACGCATCTCTTGTGCGGCTTGTGGGCGTTTACTCTGATCCAGACCGTGATCCGAGGGGGCATGTTGTCTCAGTATGCTATCTGGCAGATGGATATGGCGAGCTCAGATTCGGGTCTGATGCATCTGATGTGCGTATATTCAGACCTGATGAGCTGCCTGAGCTGGCATTTGATCATGCAAGGATGATACGCGACGCGTTGAAAGCGATGGTCTAAAGTAGGTGGCCATTTCTAGCGGAGGCCAGAGCAAAGCCAGGAGGAGTCCGGTGACGGAAGAGATCAGGGAATTGATCGAGAAGTTCGCGCTGCAGAACGCTGTCAAGTACAGATCCGCGCCAAACCACGGGGCTGTCATGGGCAAGCTCATGGGGGAGCGCCCCGATCTCAGGCCCAGAGCAAGGGAGATAGCTCCGCTCATAACCAGCGTGCTCAGGGAGATAGAGCAGATGAGCCCTGAACAGTGGGAGGCCAGGCTCAGAGAGATCGCGCCAGAGCTCATCGAGGAGATAAGCGCCAGAAAAGAGCCTGCGAAGGGGCTGCAGCCTTTAGAGGGGGCAGAGGGGGGAGTCGTAATGCGTTTCGCGCCGAACCCGAACGGCCCCCCAACGCTCGGAAGCGCACGCGGTATTATAATCAACTCAGAGTACGTGAAGATGTACGGCGGGAAGTTCATCCTCCGCTTCGACGACACCGACCCTGTAAACAAAAGACCGATGATAGAGGCGTACGACTGGTACATAGAGGACTGCAGATGGCTCGGAGCAGAGCCTCATGAGATAGTGGCTGCGAGCCAGAGGGTTGAGAAGTACTATGAGGTTGCTGAGGAGCTGATCCGCAGAGGCGGTGCATATGTGTGTTTATGCGAGCAGTCGGCGTTCAAGGCCCTTAAGGACGCGGCTAAGCCATGCCCGCACAGGGATCACACCGTCGATGAGAACCTGGATCTCTGGAAGAGGATGCTAGATGGCAGCCTCAAAGAGGGCGAAGCCGTGCTGCGTGTGAAGACTGACATAAAGCATAAAGATCCTGCCATACGGGACTGGGCTGGCTTCAGAATAGTGACGAAGAGCCATCCGCTCGTGGGCGACAGGTATCGCGTCTGGCCGCTGCTGGACTTCGAATCAGCTGTGGAGGACCATCTGCTTGGGGTAACACATATTCTGAGAGGCAAGGACCTGATAGACAGCGAGAGGCGGCAGAGGTATCTCTACGATCACATGGGCTGGGTCTATCCGAGGGTCCTACACTGGGGGAGGGTGAAGATATTCCAGTTCGGGGCATTCAGCACCAGCAAGCTCAGGAGAGCGATAGAGGCGGGCGAGTACAGCGGCTGGGACGACCCAAGGCTTCCGACTGTGAGGGCCGTAAGGCGCAGGGGCATCACCGCGGAGGCTCTCAGGAAGTTCATGATAGATCTCGGCGTAGGGGAGACAGATATCAGCATAAGCATGGATTCGATATACGCGGAGAACAGGCGGATTGTTGATCCAATCGCGAACAGGAGGTTCTTCGTATGGGATCCGGTGGAGATCGAGATCGAAGGCGACGTCCCGGAGGTTGCAGAGGCGCCTCTCCATCCGACGATAGATCGCGGCATGAGAAGAATCAGGGCGGGAAACAGGGTTCTGCTCTGCAGGGAGGATGTGAAGGTGCTGGGACCTGGTAGCAGAATCAGGCTGAAGGATCTGTGCAACATAGAGATCATTGAGACATCTCCGCTCAGGGCAGAACTCATCGATCTGAGCCCCGAGACAGCGAAACGTCTCAAACTCAGGATAATACACTGGGCGCCGGTCGATGGCATCCCTGTCCGGGTCCTCGGTCCCGAGAGGACCGATACCGGCATTGGAGAGCACGGCATCTCCGATGAGCTCGACAGAATCGTTCAGTTCGAGAGGTACGGTTTTGTCAGAATAGACTCTGTTGGAGATGAGGTTGTCGCGTACTTTGCTCACAGATGATATCTTCGGGCGCATGGCTCACGTTATGCGATTCCCCGCCGTCCCGAATCCAGGATGCTCGGAACAGTACCACGATCTCGTCGACGGCCCGAGGTCGGCGCGGCATCATCCAGACGCCTCATGCATGTCATTGGATAACTATAAATATTATGATGAGTTGGTGGTGTAACCGGAAGGTTTATATTCGACGAAAGTCGGATATAAACCTCGGCAAAAGTCGATTATCATTACAATCTCCCTCCTTTACCCTACATCCAATCGACTTTTGCTCTCTTCTCAATCACTTTGCTTTCATAAGTGCAGCGGGCTGCGCCCGGATCATCAGGTCGTATCATTGAGATCAGATACATGCAACCATGTTTCGGCCGTGTCATTGAGATCCGCAGTTTCAAATTCGGAACACTGCCCTTTTTCCTTCGTACCGGACGCCTCTGACATAGATGAGACCTACATGAGATATAGCTGAAACATAAAGATATAAGGGGAACCCGCGTACGCTTCATTGGCGCGGGTAAGAGAGTGGGATTATCCAAGCGTCCTCCATACCTCCTGTAAGATGCGGGGGAGGAACCCTCCCCTCCTCCGCGGCATCTCCCTATCGGCTTTTCTTCTGCACAACACCCTTCGAGCCGAGCCTGAAGCTCCCGTAAAGCCTCGTCCCGACCTCAGATCCTCCAGTCAGGTATCTCAGATCCGCCATACCCTTGACGCTACCTCTGCTCTCAAATGTAGATCTTGTGCTTCTCATGATCCCTGTGCTGCTGAGATTTATAAAATCACCGTAATATGTTTCTTGCATGTAACTCCTCAGCTTCTGGTTCTCGCAGCTCCAGCTCAAACCCCATGTGCTGTTGTAGTCGATGGTCCTCATGCTCAGATTGAGGGATACTGGCGAGCGGTTCGCCAGAGACACGCTTTTAAAAACTATCGATGTCGTCGAATAATCCATCTCCTCAGATGATGCATAGCTTCCAGATCCATGTTCTTCGAATTCAAAAACAAATCCAGACCGGGATCTGACCTTTGTTGTGGCGGATGCGCTCCGGTTGAGCCCTCCACCATCGATCCGGACGCTGTTCGTCACATAGTATGCCTCTCGCTCGGTTGACAGTTTGCGGTAAATTGATGCGTAACCGACGCCAACCACACTCCCATCGATCCCCGCGGTAGCAGATCCCCTCAGCGTCTTCACCTTCACGGTTATCTGGCCGTGCTCCCCTGGCCTCAACCCCCTTATGGTCCATACGTTAATGGTCCCCGGATCCGGGGGCGGGTATGCCTCGAGAAAGAGCGTTCTCTGGTCGTAGAACTCCCGTATCACAATATCTGCAGGCACCTCCAGGTTGTTCCCGTATGTTATGGTGTATGTGATCGTGCTGCCGGGACTGACACTGCTCTGCTTTGCCCTCTTTATGGAGTTCCTCTCCAGAGGCTCGAAGCTTATCACCTCACCTGCTATTCTCACATAATCCACATAGCAGGAGACGCCCTCGTACTTAGTCGCGCCCTTGAGACGTATGTAGACCTTGACAACATCCATCCCGCGAAGGATCTCCTGGGCCTCGGACCATGAGACATCCTTTCTGCTCTTCTGAGGGTCCTTGCTCTTTATGTCCAGTCTCGATTCTGATGCATCGAACTCGCGCCAGCCGTTCGAGTTCCCATCAGTGTCAAGCCACCTGCCATCGCTCCATGAGGCCAGGGTGATCAGAATGCTTGCGTCTTCTCGATCACTGCTGCTCGATTTTCCATCGCCATCGCCGTCGAGCATGACCTCCAGCTCGATGGAACCCCTGTTAGATGCTGGGTGGAGCCAGAGGGCGAGCTTGTCGAGCGCATCTATGCGCGTCGGGCTGATTGTTATCGGCACACTCTTGGACGACCCTCCCGGATACACGCTGAGGCGCGCAGAGTGGGTTCCATGGTATCCCATGCCGGATATCTCTGCAGCGCTTTTCTTCGATTTGGTAATGCTGTAGTCAGCATCCGTGATCGCACCTGCCGCGCTGACCAGCAGCAACATCAGGATGACTAATACTCTCATGATTACTACTATCAAGAGGAGGTACTAAAATAATTCGGTTTAATTTATTTATTTAACTCCAAATATCTCTTTTCCATCTATATCAGCTCCACTAACAGCACTGTGGTATACATTGAGCTGATATTGGACCTATGTGAAAAATAGGGATTTAAATCCGCCATAGATACCGATCTCTTGCGGGTTGGGGCGTGGGGGAAACTCGCCGGGCGGGGTCCCACCTCGGGGCCCCCTGACCCGCAGGTGATGATATGAGATACATTGCATTGATGTTGGTATTTATGATCCCGCTTGCCTCCGCATATCATGGGGGCAACAGCGTCTCGCAGTCCATAGACATGTCCGCATCTGGCGGCTATGTGAGCCAGAGCGCCTCGAATGCAGCGGTGGTTGTTGGTGATAACAACAATCTCAACCAGAAGATAAGCCAGAGCGCCTCCGGGAACTATGTAACACAGAGCGCCGCGAATGCAGCTGTTGTCATAGGCAACAGCAATACTGTCGGGCAGAGCACATCCCAGAGCGCAAACGGCAACACAATATCACAGAGCGCGGCAAATGCTGTCGCTGTGGTCGGCGATCTGAACACAGTCAACCAGCGCGTATCACAGAGCGCCACGGGCAATGAGATCTACCAGAGCGGCTGGAATACCGCCACGATAGTGGGAGATGGCAACATCCTGACCCAGCAGGTAATGCAGACGATAAACATGCTGCCCGCACATGTCGATCCCAGCCAGACGATGAGCAACTCCGCATATATCATGGGCAGCTACAACACCGTTGATCAGGGGCTTTACGGCACAATCCTCGCAGGCACGAACAACGCTCCGATGTACCAGTCCGGCAGGAACTACATACAGACAAACGATCCCACCGGCAACAGCTACAGCCAGAGGATCAGGTTCTCCGTCAGGGCAGGGCCGAGAGCGCCAGTCTCGCAGTCAGGCCAGAACGAGATACGCATCGGACCTCTCTGAGGTCCCTATTTTTAACAGTGGATAAATAGGGAGGCTCATCGTCGCAAAAAAATCTGTGGAGCCTAATTTTTGCATCTATTTTCCATTCTTCTCCGACAATCCGATATTCCAGCGGCATAGAGCGCTCTAGGTGCGCACTTTTACGCAGCCCTCATGATCTCCTCGAACTCGCTCGTGTTCAGGTATACAGGAGCATACTCTATACCCATATCCCTCAGATCCCCAACATAAGACCGCAGATGCTTCCTCGAGCCTGCGAGAAGCCCGCTGTAGACATCGATCACCTCTTTATTATCGGTTCCAGCTATCGCCCTCTCGAGATCAATGATGCTGATCTCCTCGAAGGTCGCAGCTGCCCTGAGCGCATCAAGATCTGAACGCCCTTTGGAGAGCATCTCATCATATATGCTCTGAAGCGTCTGATTATCGAAAACGCCTCTCTCCAGAACAGGCGTCCCTATTCCGTATCTGTCCAGGAGAGCTCCGATCTGATCCATGTGTCTCTGCTCAGACCTAACAAGATCCAGGAAGACCGTCAGGCCAGTCCTCTCATAAAGCGACTCATAGAGATCACGGGCTGCCTTCTCCTCCTTCCATATGAAGAGCATCCACTCGATATCATTCTGGGTCAGGTTCTGTGAGATCTGCTGCACAGAGCTCTGCGCCATTCCCAGATATATCACGCCCTCACCGTATGCGATGTTGTGCTTCACCGCCGGATCCATCCTGTCGGACATCGCCCAGATTATCGATACGCTCTGCCCAGGTCTCAGCACCTTGTCGAAGCGATCTCCTGTGTCGAGCTTTCTCCTGAACTCCACGACGGTGTGCGTACCGTAGCTCCTGCCGCCGTGCTCCATTATGTCATCAGTACCACCGAGCATTGTATCCTCGATATGGGGGCCATAGTTGCCTGTTGAGTATTCGTCAAGCACTCTCGCGCCTCCATCAACAAACCCGAGCACCATATCCGCATCCTTCATCCACTCAGAGGGCTCGAAGCCGATGGCGAGCCATCCGCGGGTGCTTCCATTGAGGGCCATGTAGAGATACTCATCATCGATCTTCCAGGAGACTGTCATCACTCCGCCAGTGTATCCCTGCCTTGCGGGGCTGTAGAGCTTTAGAGAGTGAGAGTACTCATTCTCACTCACAACACCATCAGGCCGCCATTCCGCCGAGACCACGCTTTCTGTGACCACCTGCTGCTCCTCTGGCTGTATGCAGCCTGAAAAAATGAACAGCACAGCTATCAAAAGTACAATCTCATCGCGCATCATTCATGATAATAATTGCTGGCTTTATACAAATTTATTACCATCGCCTTCTCCAGCGGGTGATTTGCTTGAGCTCGACCAGCAATTTGATCTACGAGCGGTTTAAGACATAAATGGAGATGCTCGACCTGCTGCTCAGAGCCCTGGACACCGCGATACCTGTGCTGGTGACAGTATTCCTGGGACTGTTCCTAGCGGGCATGCTCATGGAGCTGGGTGTTCTTGATCGTCTATCAGTCCTGTCAAAACCGCTCGTATCGATGGCGAACCTGCCGTCGATATCTGCATCATCGTTTCTCGTTTCCCTGGGCTCGGCGGTCGCAGCAAACTCGATGATCGCAGAGTTCAAGATGCGTGGCGCCCTCGACGACCGCGAGACAGTCCTCTGTGCCATGATGAACAGCATACCAGTGTACATCAGGGAGATACTCACATACCAGATACCGGTGGTTGTCCCACTTCTGGGACCGGTGGTAGGTCTGTTCTACGCGGGCGTGTTCATAACCACTGCCGTCGTCAAGATCCTCATAGTGATAGCGCTCGGCAGGCTGATGCTCAGAGGAGGGGATGGTGCAGAGATCTCCTGGGAGTCGCCCAGAAGAACCAGAAGCCCACCTGAGGCCACACTGAAGATACTGCGCACACAGATGAGACCGTTCGCCAGGATCTCCATCACATACATAGCGATGACGCTGCTGGTGCTCTCGCTGAACGATCACGGATTCTTCGAGAGGCTGAGCGTGCTTCCGATCGCTCAGACCTTCGGCATCTCCCCTGAGGCGATAGTGCCCCTGACAACATACGTCGCGAGCCCACTCCTCGGGATATCCCTGCTCAGCCCGATGATCCAGAGCGGCTCTTTAACTGAGGTCCAGGCCGCGACCGTGCTCATGCTGGGCAGCATGTTCATGCTCCCGATCTTCGCCATGAAGAGCATGGTGCCGAACTACACCGCCATATTCGGCGCAAGGATCGGCCTTATGATCGTCATGATATCGACAGGCCTGAGCGTCATGGTGCGCGCCATCTTTCTGCTGGCGCTTCTGAGCATCGGATGAATGCGTTTCATAAGTCAGTGCTTGCCGCTCTCATGCTGCCCGCACATCCATTGATCGCTCTCCGCTCCTCCTCGCTCAGGATGCATCCCTCGATGCATCCCGGATCGCAGCAGAGCCTGCACGGCTCCACATGTATCGTGACGAACGAGCACGGGTAGTGCTCACGTATGGCCTCTTTAAGTATATCTGTGAGCTGGTGCGATTCCTCCACGGTCATATCCGAGTCCACAAGGATGTGAAACTCAGCAAATCTATACGAGCCGGAGCGCCTGGTCCTGAAGGCGTGAAAGCCACGGACTTCCGGCTTCATGGAGACGATCTTCTCCTTTATGAGAGCCTTCTCGTCCTCAGGCAGGCTCGAGTCGAGGAGATCGCGCGCTGAGTTGATTGTGAGGTGAAGAGCAGCCTTCAGGATCAGAAGGGATACGAAGATCGCGGCAAGCGGATCCAGAATTCTAAGGTCCAGTGATATCCTCTCGCCGATCCAGATCGCAGCAAGACCCAGCATCACGCCAAGGGATGTGTATACATCGGTTCGGAGATGCCATGCGTCAGCCTCAAGTGCGATCGACTCTGTTTCGCGCCCTGCAGAGAAAAGCCTCCTGGAGACGAGCGCATTCACAATCGCAGAGACGAGCATGACGCCAGCGCCGAGCCATACAGTCTCGATCTCCATTGGGTTCAGGATCTTCGACCATGCCTCAGAGAGTATCCAGTAGGCGGCGAGAAAGATCAGCAGCGCCTCCACGGTGCCTGAGATGTTCTCCATCTTCCCGTGTCCGAAGGGATGGTCGTCGTCCGCCGGCCTTCCTGCGATCCTGACGGAGAGAAACGCAAGGAGTGCTGCTATGAGATCCACCGCGGAATGCGCGGCCTCCGAGATGATCGAGACCGAGCCTATCATCAGCCCGACTGTCAGCTTTAGAGCCACAAGAAATGAGCAGGCGATCACGGAGAGCCTGGCTGCCCTTCCTTTTACCTCTGCTCTGCTTCTCATTTCGGCCCCATGACTGTCATTTCGATCTGGCGATCAGCGGCGCTACAGATACACTGCTAACCCCTCGATCCAGAGTGTCAGTGGCTATGACCCTGTCGACGCCGGCATGGTAGAGTTTTAAAAGCGCATTTCCAGTGAGAACAGGATGGACCGCTGCCAGATAGACGCTCTTGGCGCCCTGCGTGCGCAGCATCGATATCGCGGTGGCCATGGTGCCACCGGTCGCTATCATATCATCCATGAGTACGACATCCCTTCCCCTCACATCGATCTCCTTTGGCGCTATGGAGACCTCTGTGCCGCTGTGCCTGGTCTTCTCCAGATGATCGAAATCGCATTTGAGGATCTCAGATGCCCTGGATGCCATTCCGATCGCGCCCTTGTCCGGCGATATTACCACAGGATCTCTAAGATCGAGCCTGCGGATCTCCTCTGCGAGAACGGGAGTCGCATCCAGGCTCTCAGCCCTGCATTTGAAGTGAGAGAGCACAGACTGTGCGTGGATGTTCACCGTGAAAACCCTAGAGCCCTCATTCAGGAACGAATTCAGGGCGCTCGCGATCGCCCTCGCAGTCAGCGGCTCCCCTGGCTTGAATATCTTGTCCTGCCTGGCATATCCGAAGTAGGGTATGACAAGGGTAACATTTCTTTCGCGGACTATATCGAGGAGCTGCAGAAGGTAGACGATATCCCTGTCAGACGGAGTGCTCTGTATCACAACAACATCATCATCGATCTCGGACTGGAGCTGCGTGTATGCCTCCCCATCCGGGAACGTCCTGTACTCGCAGAGCGCCACCCTCTCCCCGAGGATCGAGGCGACCCGACCGGCGAGCAGCTGCGACGATGGACCTCCTATGATCATGATAACCTCCACGGCGCGGGTGGAGCATGCCCCGATGAAATCGGGGATGGCGACCCGCGGCCGGCATCAGCAAATCACTCTCATCCGCACCCTGACGTCTGGAGTCACGATCGGCCCGATCGCTCTCGCATCGCTCCCAACCTCTATCTGCTTCAGGAGATCGAATATGTTCCCGGCGATCATGGCCGAACGCACAGGCTCTGCGACCTCACCGGCGCGGATGCGAAATGCGTTTCTTGCCTCAACTGAGAAGTCTCCGGATATGGGGTTTGCGGTGTGCGCACCTATCACGCTGTTAACCAGGACACCCTCGCGCACACCCTCTAGCACCTCTACAGGCTCTTTTGAGGAGATGATCAGGTTGCGGATGCCGATCCTGGGCATCTCCGAGTAACCGGATCTGACAGAGTTCCCGGTGCTCGATCTCCCCTCCTTCCCGGCCGTGTAGGTATCATAGAGATAACTTCTCAGTATGCCGTCCCCGAGGAGCACATTTCTCTGTGATGGGACGCCCTCTCCGTCGAACGCAGAGCTCCCCATGCCTGCTGGAAGCGCTCCATCGTCAACAATCTGGAGCCTCGGGTCGGCTATGCTCTTGCCCAGCATGCCAGCGAGCGCCGACCTTCCCTTCTGAACGTTCTCTGCGGAGAGCGCTGGGACAAGGGTGCTCTCAAGAAGCTCCGCAAATGCGACCGGCGAGAGCACAACATCGTATGTGCTGGTGTTTATTGATATGCCATCGAGAGAGCGTCTTGCGAGATCCGCGGCTCTCTCCCCCACCGCTCTGGCATTGACTGTGAAGCTCCGGGAGTTATCGAACTCGCTTCCTGTCGCGACCCCTGAGCTCCCCCTGGCGATCGTCTCAAGAGCGAGATGTATCGATGTGCCCTCCTCTGAGAGGTCAACACCGCTGGAATTGATCAGGATCTCCAGGCTGTGTGTGCATGACACACCGCCTGACACCGGCTCGACTCCATCAACAGATCTGCATCCGCTGAGGAGCACCTCAGAGATCTCCAGGAGCGTGTCTGTCTGGACATCGGCGATCCTCCTGTCGAAGACTCCCTCCACAGATGGCATCTGCGATCTTCCCGGGAGGCCCTTCCAGAGGCTGTCCGGGCCGAAGATGCGGGCAGCGCTCACAGCAGCCTCTGCGACATCCTCGATCCTGCTCAGATCCGATGTGCTTGAGAACCCTACACCGCCCTTCAGAACGGCGCGCAGCCCCAGACCCCTGAGAACGCTCTCGCTTATGCTCTCGACGCTATCCCGCCGGAGCTCGAGCGTCAGGTTCCTGCTCTGAACCCCGAATACCTCGGCCTCATCAGCTCCGAGGCGCAGAGCAGTCTCAAGCAGCCTCTCCGCGTAGATCCTCAGATCATCCGATGTACCTGAGATCCTCCTCGCCCCCGCTCTCGTAAGGTGCCTGCGCCCTCTCCATCTCCTGGAGCTTGCTAACTATCCGCTCCATCTCGCCAGCCCTCTCCTCGAGCGCCTGCGTCTTGACCTCGATCCCGAGCGCCCTGCAGAGGACCTTGAGAACAGCATGCGCAGACTTTGGATCGACCAGATATCCACTTGTAGTGCCCATGAGGCATACTGCATCTATGCCCCTAAGTCCGCCGAGCCCCACAAGGAGGCCGCTGACCCCTATGATTCCGCCGCCAGGCTCGTTCTCGTGGAAGACCACTCCCAGCCCCTTCATCTCCTCAACGAGTTCTGCCCTGTTCGTTGCGCCGATCACCTGCGGCTCCACGAACTGGCCTGTCCCGTAGCCTCCGAGGGTGTAGATCCTCCGGACACCGAACTCCTCTGCTATGTCAAGAAATATGCCGGTGAGCTCGTAATGCCCCTCGTTCGTGGCACTCTGGTAATCGCCCACCAGGATCAGCAGATCTGGCTCTCCGTCTCTACCCTTGTAGGCGTAGATCTCGTTCCTGACCTGCCTGACAGTGCCATCTGCCTGTACCAGTACCTGCGGAGGGAAGTGGGGCGAGTATATCTCGATGATCTTCTCTGCTTTGAGCTCCTCTATGAGGTGCTCAGCGACGAGCTTTCCAACATGCCCAACCCCGGGCAGGCCCTCCACCAGAATGGGGCTCTCGAGAGATACCTCCTTGAGCCTTCGAACAAGTGTCTTTTTCATGTTTTTTCCTCTTCCCGCCCGCGTTCAGAGAACAGAGCACGCCGGTACCTGCCATACCGGTCCTCAGGTGAGAACCTGGCCGGCTTCGTGCCGCTTGTGCGGGATCCACATCTGGGGCAGGTCTCCTTGAGAGTGTAGAGCCTGCACAGCTCGCATCTCAGTATCTTGGATCTGACCAATGCTAGGCCTCTCTCACGAATGCGCCCTCTCCGCCGTGCTGCTCAATGTACTTTATCGCAGCCTGCGCCGACTTTTTCAGGGCAGCCTCAGCATGCTTGTAATCGGGGGCGATCACCTTTATCCTGTACCTCGGCGCTCCGACATACTTTATCTCCAGTGTCGCATCCTTGTCACGTATCCGCTTGGCCTGCTTCAGAGCTTTTTTTATGACTTCAACGCCATCAGGCGCGAAGGATCTCAGATCCACATAGCCGGCGATCTCGACCGTCGGTATCTTGACGTTTTCCTTTGCCAGACGGGAGATTATCTTTATGTCCTCCTCTGTGAGCCCACCCTCAGAGAGGCTCTCCTCGCCGCTTATCGCAGCCTCCTCAAGCGCCCCGTACAAGCTGCTGTAGTTTTTCATCAGCGTATCCTTTACGCGCTTCAGATCGTCCTCCCGCCCCTCATAAGCCATCTGAAGCCACTTCCAGGCCTTGAGGTCGGCCTTCCACGCCTGGATCTTCTCCCTCCGCTGATGCTCGTTGACGTCCTTCAGGGAGAGATCGATGTGGTGCTTCGATCTGTCCACACTCAGAACCTTGCAGACGATCTTCTGCCCCTCGCGGATATGGTCGCGAATGTACTTGATCCAGCCACTCGCCACCTCTGATATGTGAATGAAGCCCTTCTTGTCCACGTACTCATCGAGGGTGACGAATGCACCAAAATCCAGGACCTGATCGACTGTGCATACAACCAGATCCCCAGGCTCCGGCCAACCTTCGCGCTGCATTCAGATCACTCTAGGACCTCGAGAACCTCTGTCTTGATGTCAGCCTTGCCGCCTCTCGGCTCAGCAAGCGTCCTGCCGCAGACGAGGCACTTCACCACAGTGGCCGCTCTGCTGAATATCACCTGCACATTCTCGCAGTCGTTGCACTTGACCCTGAGAAACTTCGACAGACTCATCCCTCCACCAGATCGAACCTTCCGAGACGTATTCCCTTCCTGTTATGAGCTTTCTTGCACTTGCTGCATCTGTATCTGAGGTTGACCCTCTTCGTTGGCTTGTCGCCGCCAGGCACCTTTGAGAACTTGCCCTGGTTGCCTGTGCCAT
This sequence comes from Methanothrix sp., assembly GCF_024518575.1. Taxonomy (GTDB): domain Archaea; phylum Halobacteriota; class Methanosarcinia; order Methanotrichales; family Methanotrichaceae; genus Methanothrix_B. The sequence continues at coordinate 22,825 of NZ_JANIHG010000019.1, forward strand.
TTGCCCTGGCCTTCTGCCTCGCGATACGCGTCATGGAGCGCGCCTGTCCCCTTCTGACCCTCTCCACAGTGTGGGTTGTGTGCTTGTTGCAGAACGGACAGTGAGCCTCAATCTCCTTTGGCATCTTCATGATTCATCCTCACTTCCACAGCTATGTTTTTGCTACACAGATTCCTCGCATGGATCTTCGGGAGCATAACAACATCATCTTTCCTCAGAGCATACCGCTTCCCGTCGACCCCTACAAACATCGGGACTGTCTCCAGCAACCTCACAGCGATGTATTCCTTGGCTATATCTTTTTTGCCCGTTAAAGGCCTTTCGGTGCTGGGACGCGAGAGATGCGAGAGTATGTCCTCCCTGCATCTGGTCAGCGCATCCAGTATGGTTTTGTATAGAACGACCTCTTCCTCGGTCATGCCGTCCGGGGGCTTTGCAGGCGTCGAGGAGCTTGCCTGCATCATCGCCTTCTTGGCTATCTTTTTTATCCTGAGATCCATGAGCTTGCTTATGCTCTTTCTGCTGGACTTCAGCTCGTCCTCTATTATCTGAGCCTCAACGCTGAAATGGTCCTCGAGCTTAGCCAGATCATCCTCGAGAGATGCTATGTGCTCCCCAGCAAGCCTGTAGAAGTCGCCCTCGAGATGCTGGAGCTCTGCTGACCGTCTCTCTCCTCTCAGGACGTTTGCCAGGTCAAGCTCCATGATACCCCGGCATACTTCTCTCAGCAGGGACTTAATCTTTATCTCTGAGGAGTGGAGAGGGCGCAGCGGTAAGACCCCATCATTTAGGTATGGGAGCGAAGCCCCCTCCGGAGCGATAATATGCATCACGACGACTAACCTCAATTCATCTAGGAAGGCTGGAGGTGCCGCCTGGGGATCCATCACATACGAGACTATGAACGCGGTCTCTGGCGTTAAGCCTAGAAGCTCCGCCCTTTCAGGGCGGGGAGCGTTCACCTCAACGGGAGGAGCAGTCATCTGCCAATCTCAGCGAAGCCCCTCGCCATCAGGAATACGGCAGCATATGCCGGCAGCTCAGCCCTGCCGTCGATCAGATCAAAGCGCTCACCCATAAGCTCCAGGGTTGTAGGACGGATGACCTCCACAGAAACAGGGTCATCGCCGAAGACGACCGCATCTCTCAGAGGATCGAATGCGCGCAGCGAATCGATTGTGAGCTGTGTGACCCTCAGACCCGTGCCGCCGTGCAGGCTCTCAGGGAAGCGTATGAGGCGATGCACATCCGCGGTCACAGGCTCATCCGTCTCGCCGCTCAGAGCGCGAACAGACTCCTCCATCAGGTACGGGATTATCAGCTTCCATGTACCGGATGCGTACTTGAAGAAGTCCAGGTTTCCGGCGCGGATCTTATTTATCGCATTCTCCTCTCTGATCCGGGAGAGGAAACGACCGGCCTTCTGTGGACCAATTCCATCAACTCTTTTGAGCAAACTAATCGCCTCCTCATCGTCGAGCGCCCTGAGATGCATGACCATCGACTCCATCGCCCTGTTGATCCTGTTGCCCCAGCCTGGGGCGTCGGAGGCCGGTCCTCTCAGAGATCGCGCCCTACCTACACCCGCATCCCCCTCGACGTCGATCTCATAAATGAATCGCCCGATATCGAGACCTCTTCCTGTGAGGTAATCCACGATCTCGCGCCTGGCATCGCTCCTGAGCCTCATGATCGATGGATCGCGAACGTGTATGTGATACCCTCTGCCACCGGAGAAGACCACGCTTATCCTCTTCTCATCAAAACCAAAATCGCTCAGCAGAAACTCCAGCAGCTTCATGGTCTCTCTTTTAACGCGCTCCAGCATCTCCCCGTAATCCCTCCTTCCAGAAACCCTGTACTCTGAGAGGTGATCGGCGTCCAGATCGAAGATCAGATCCGCTCCCTTCCAGATCTTCTCCTTCATCGTGGGAGCATCCGGCTTGAGGTAGTACGCAGCGGAGTGGTAGACATGCGCCGGCACAGTGCTCCTGATGTAATCGACCAGCTCCTTCCTGCTGCTGAAAGACCTGTGCCTCCTCATGCCAGGAGCGTCGTAGAATATGAACCCCCACTCCCTGGACTCCATTCCAGGCGGAGCGTCCATCGACGCGGTGAGATAGTACTCCCTGAACCTGGAACGCAGGTAGCTCGCGGTCTTGCTCTCCACATCACCACCTCAGAAGATACCGCCTCAGTAGAGCTCTGGCCTTCTGTCCTCCCAGCATGTGATGGATCTCCTCAGGCGATCCCTCTCATCCAGGTCGAGGTCTGCGATTATGATGCACTCCTTGCCGCCGGCCTCCGCGAGAACATCGCCTCCAGGCCCGACAATCATGCTCGACCCACCGGCAGATCCAGAGGCGTTGCACGCGATATGGTGTATCTGGTTCTCTATCGCCCTCGCTATCACGAGGGCCCTCCAGTGGTGTATCCTCTCGCTGGGAAACTGAGCTATCGTGACCAGCAGATCTGCTCCGGATGCACAAAGCTTGCGGGCGACCTCTGGGAATCTGATATCATAGCAGATCTCGAGCCCGATCGATAGATCCGCGACTCTAACAGGGGCGATCCGGTCTCCTGGAACGAAGTGCTCCTTTTCCTCACCAAATGGATGCGTCTTGGAGTAAAACTCCATCTCGGCTCCGGCCATGCAGAATCCCATGTTGAGCACCCCCCTCTCAGATGACGCCATGATGGAGCCCACAAGGATCGCGCCTGAATCGAGGGATAGAGCTCTGAAGGACATCAGCGATGGATATGGTATGCTCTCCGGTTTTAGATCATAACAGAAGCCTGTTAGGAAGAGCTCGGGGAGGACTATGATATCCGCGCCGCTGTCGGCTGCATCCGCAGATAACTGAAGAGCTCTCCGCTTGTTATCGCATGCCTCACACTCTCTCACAGAGAGCTGCACGCAGGCAGCACGCATGAATAACTCATGCTCGCTACATGTATATTAGGAGATGCCAGGCACTTCCTGTCTCTGGCAGAGTAAATGGTGCCACCGGCTTGAAGATGTTGATGCATGAGCATGCAGACGATCCACGGATAGGCTTTTAGCCGAAGCATGCGAATGTAGTTCAGGTGAATCCAGATGGAACAATACCCGACGGCCGTCGTAGCTGACAGGGAGGTACCCTACGATCCGGAACAGCTCAGGAGGATCCAGGAGCATCCATGCTTCAGCGAGAAGGCATGCCATGCCTTCGGAAGGATGCACCTCCCTGTAGCTCCGAAGTGCAACATACAGTGCAGATACTGCATAAGAGATTTTGATTGCGTTAATGAGTCGAGGCCCGGGGTGACGAGCAGGGTTCTGACCCCACAGGAGGCGCTGGAGCGTGTCGACGAGGTTCTCGCGAAGTACCATTACATCAAGGTCGTGGCGGTTGCCGGACCGGGAGAGCCTCTCGCAAACGAGGAGACATTCGAGACTCTCAGGCTTGTCGGGGAGAAGTACCCGCATCTCATACTCTGTATAAGCACGAACGGTCTCCTTCTCCCGGACAGGATAGAGGAGCTAGACCGCATTGGGGTAACTAACATCACGGTGACGCTCAACGCCGTCGATCCAGCCATAGGTGAGCAGATATACGATTACGTCATCTACAAAGGAAAGAGGTACGAGGGGCTTGAGGCTGCAGAGCTGCTTCTCAAGAACCAGCTCAAAGGCATAGAGGAGGCTGTACGCCGGAAGAAGATAGTCAAGGTTAACACCGTTCTGATTCCAGGAATAAACGACAGTCACGTCTTCGATATCGCGAGAAAGATAAAGTCAATGGGAGTATACATTCACAACGTCATGCCGCTCATACCGCAGTACAAGTTCGCGCACATAAAGCCCCCGACGCCGGAGGAGAAGAGGGCGATACAGGACGAGCTGAACAAGATAATAAAACAGATGCGCCACTGCAGGCAGTGCAGGTCGGACGCGATCGGGCGTCTTGGATGTGACATACAGCAGGAGCTCGAAAAGGGCAAAAAGGACGCCTGAGATGCTCTAACGTTCCGGATAGTCAGGCTAGAAGACGTTCTCACATGTCTATCGGAACAACAGCCCAGTGTTGACCGGAGGCGAGCCACATGGCTCGCTCTAGCGGTCTATGGTCTCGATCTCGCTAGTGATCTCATCAATATGGCCTTCTGTCCTTGCTGTGCGAGAGCCTTTGCGACAGCTTCCCGCACGCTCGGGCCTGGGTCTTTGGGGTCTGAAATCCATTTATCGACACGCGGTCGTGGACAACCTCGGAGGAATCCAGCAGAAAAACAAAACATCCTCTCACATTTCATTCAGAAGCTGTTGACATCACACCGCGCAGTTACTTAATGGGGTCACTCAGGCAGCATGAATAAAGGCAGTACAGGCATATGTACAGCAGAGCCATGGACATGCCCAGAAGAGTGGCTGCGCCGATAATGGCGATCTTCATCATAATCACCTTTTATATGATGCGGCCTTGGAGGAACATTTCAGATCGATCTGTCATGCGAAACAGAAGATCGGCCGGTCTTGCCATACATCCTGCCCGTGATCCTGCTTGGACGAAAACGACTTGAGCTGCCCGATACGGGTGCGTCCGCTTTATAAAGCATCCGCTGAAAGAAGATTCCATAACCCTTTGCCTCCTTATTTATATCCCCATTTCACACTTCTGCTGGACACCCCGTATTCGAGATCCAGCCTGAAGCAGAGTATCTTTTGTAAATTTTTGTGGATAAATATGTACGAATCTCAGATAGGTATTAAAAGTAATTATAATAAATACTGTACCATGTTATTCTTGCCGGTCTCCTTTTTAGGCATGCAAAAGGATGGCCCTGATCTCCACAGGTTGGGCATGGAACTGCAGCATACATCCGTGGGTTCTGTGCACGTATCTCTTGTGAGGAAAAACGACATCAACCATCCCATTTCATCTCGCCTGAACGGAGATGCTCAGATGATCGGTTAAGGCAACGGCTTTGACGGAAAAACTGATGGCGGATCGTGTCCGCAAACTGCCGGAGGTCTGGGATCGGAGGGGGTTCTTTTGTGCTGTCTCATTTGCGTCTGCTTAGATCGGAATATCAACTGGATGATTCTGGTGACTACGCTCTACATCTGATAGCCGCAGAGGCATTGGTCCTGCCATGCGCTCCTGAGTGCATCCAGCATCAGATCGCACGACCTACAAGTTGCTAAACACGAACGGGCGAGTTTATCCCCACCCACAACGGCATGGTCGGGGTGGGAGAGCATGGGCCGCCCATATCATTCAGTGGATATTGTAACGGTCTCCGGCTTCACCTGTTATGGAGGCTGAGCTTCCATAACAGGTGACGTCATCTCACCGCGAGTGCGCCCTTCACCATGAGGCTGGATCGAACTCGTTCGCATCATCGTGTAAATTAGCGAAGCCTGCTTCCACGATAATTCTGTTGAATAGCCTCCTCAGGTCTGGCGTGCCATCTGGATTTGACAGGTAGACAAGACACTCTGTTGTCCCACCTGGCTGGTAGCCGGTCACATTGTCGATATCGAGAAAGACCTGCACATTCAGAAGCCTCTCCATGGTGAACTCCTTTGAATGGACGCCATCTATCGTATAGACATCCGGCGCACTCACATCGGCGAGATGGACCAGGCCGAAGCCGTCCACCATGAACGTATCGCCGCTTGATATGCTGCTCACCCTTCCGCTGGCCTCAAGAGGATGCGCGACTGCCGGTGCGACAAGCAGTATCATGATGCATGCGATTAAGCATCTCATGAAAGGAGATGATCAGGATGACGATAAAAACGTCTCGCACAAGATGTGTTGGATGGAGTGCGGCCCGGGACATCTGCGCGTGCTCAAAGAGACGATGTTTTCTAGCCCAACCGTGGAGCATCTTCCCGACTCGATGTTGGATGAGCCCCTGTCAAAACTGCATCAGCAAGGCGATGCAGTGGTTTTGGGTTACAGAATGCGACATCTCTGGCGTCTGGCCATTTTGATGGGCTCGAGGATATCATGTACGCGCAACCATCGCGTGCTCCCGGATCAGGCTCTCCAGAAAACAGGCTATTCCGCCCGGGTAGCACGCCTCGAGCGCATCAAGCTCCGCCATCATCCTCCCATCGAGGCCGGCGCTTTTGAGAAGCTCTCTGTAGCCTCTATCAGTTGCTCTCTTATCAGCCCTGACCATAGGGATCTGCAGCCTCGCGACCTGCTCTGGTGTCAGGGCTATGTGTGTCATCCGCATACCTAAACCAGAGACAGCATCCTCGAGAGCACGGACGAATGAAAGACCTGCTGGGCTCAGATCTGCCATGCATAGAAGAAGCATATCCTTACCTATTGCTCTGTTTCGAAGATCCCGCAGGGCATCATCCAGGCGTGCTCCGCTTACCGATACGAGGGTGATTTCATATCGTTTGCATACCGGCCATATCAGGGAGTTGAATGCAGATCGGTCGATCCAGAGCTCAACACCCGCTCCCGTGGGCATGCGATCAGGGATGAGCACATTTATTCCTGGAACCTCCTCCAGAATTGCGTCATGCGGAATATACCCCAGTTCGGATGCGAGAGTGGCCCACTTGACCAGACGGCTGGCATCGCTCTCATCAAACTGCCTTGTCACCCTTATCTCGCCCACAAACCCTCCGCATATCGGATAGTCGGGTTCGCCCCTGCGAAGAGCATGATAGAACAGAGATCTCACAGTCGTCCTGGGCCGGTTGAACTCCCTGAATACCCTCGCCACCCACCTGCACTTTGTCCTGCACGTCTCGGTCTCAACAAAGGGCTCTGCCATCGGAATCATTCTCTGCTATAGGCAACTATAAACCTGACTCTCTGTGGACGATTGTGAATCGCGTATGTGTTACATGTTATATCAGTGGCTGCTATATCAATTGCTGGGGCCCACGAATTACAGACAATCCGGCACACTACCAGGCCGTTGCACTCTCATTGGATCTGGTGCGAAAGTTCATATCTGCAGGATCATAGCAAACTGCTGTGCTGATCAACGAGATGCTTCATCTGGGTGAGGACGAGTGCGTCTTCCTTGCGGAGGAATCCCTGGAGGATCTCATATGGCTCCCGGTCACCAGAAATATAGTGGCTGAAGCCAGCGATTTCGATCGAGCTATCGCTGTGAATGACAGAGCTCTGGCGCTGTACTCGGAAGCTCAGGACCTCTGGATCCTCATGACAGATCTCTACTCAGAGAGCAGACCTGTGACGGATCTCATCAAATGCATCGATTGCGAGAGGGTCAATGCGGATGCGGATGATCTCTTCCAGGCGATTGTGGAGTGCCTCTCGGTATCGCTCATGGAGGGCGTATTCTGTGATGGCTGTTCGGAGAGCGGTGCACCTCGCCATCCTGAGGACAGGATATCAAGGCTTGAGAGCATGCTGAAGGAGCTTCTTGGGGGAGTGCTGGATGATGGCTCCAGCGTGCTTGAGGTCGGATGCGGAAGCGGCATTGGGACAATGGTCCTCCGGGCTCTGGGAATAAATCCGTGGGCGATGGACATAGACCGATGCGAGGTCTGCCAGGGTCTGAGAGCTGGCGCTCTGGATCCCAGGAGAACATTCGTGCTGGATGCCAGGCTGCTCCCAAGATTCTTCAGCACAGAGAGCTTCGATGCTGTGATGGGATTCATGGTGGGGTTGATAGACGACTCCAACTGGCATATCTGGAGGGATATAATAGTAAAATCATCATCCCTCTCCAGAAATACCGTCCTGTACACAGTGTACTCGAAGAGGGAGGCTGAGAGGATCGCAGATCTCCTGAAAGATCGCGGCTGGGATGGCAGTCTGATCGATAACAGCCAATCGATATCTGTATACGATCAGTGGGTGTATCTGGGACGGAAAGACCGCCACTGAGCAGAGTGTCCGTGCACTCGAACTGCAGGACTGGATTCTGTGAGGGGCAGATGTTACCATGAGCCTCTATAGCGTGCCTGTTCCTCTAGGTCCACGCCCGTGATATCGCAGGCATCCAGTATCACAGCACAGGATAGTTCTGCGGGGGTTTCAGCGCGCCGAGCCCGCGGCCGTTTCAGTCAGCATGCGTTCGACCTCGCGCATCTTATCAGATGGACCGATCACTATAAGAACGTCGCCTTCCTGCAGCCTCAATCCGCCGATGGGCTTCAGCGTCTCATCGCCCCTGTTTATCGCAAGTACGCCCTCGATGCCAAGCTCATCGAGAGTTCTGCCTGCGGCCGTTGAGCCCTCAGGCACTCTTATGGTGTAGATCACCTTCCCCATGAGCTTCAGGTTTGCATCGCAGTAGGCCTCCTCGCAGACGCTGCGAAAGAGGGTGTAGTCTCCAGCTCTCATGTCTTCCACAAACCTCTCTATATCATCCCTGGAGAGCTGGTACCTCTCGAGAACCTTTGCGAATATCTTGACAGATGTCTCGTACTCCTCAGGAACGACGACGTCTGCGCCAAGCATGTGAAGTGCCTCAACCTCCTGAACGTACCGGGTCCTCGCTATTATGAAAATATCTTTATTGAGACGTCTTGCCATCTCGACGATCTGTCGTGTGGCCACCGGATCTGAGATGGCGACCACCATGACCCTCGCATCTGCTATCCCAAGGTGCAGCAGCACAGACTCCTGTGTCGCATCTCCATAGTATATGGGTTCTCCATTCCCGCTCTCGCTCCTTACAATATCCGGATTCAGGTCGGCCACAACATAGGGTATGCCCTTCGCCCTCGCGGCCATTGCAACGTTTCTACCATTCACCCCAAAGCCCACTATTATCAGGTGGTCTCTGAGCTTGTGCTGCCTCCTGACTCCCTCAAGCTCATCGTATCTGGAGAGCTGTGAGAAGCCAGATGCCACCCTGTGCGATATGGCTATCATGAAGGCCGTGGCGCCCATGGTCAGGACCGTCACATCCAGAAACATCTGGTACACCTCTGGTGACAGAATGCCTGAGTCAAGCCCGACCTTTGAGAGTATGAATGAGAACTCTCCCACCTGGCTCAGCGCCAGGCTGACAAGCACCACCATTCGCATGGGGAGGCCGATGATCGACGTGGCAAGTGCAGATGTAATGGCTTTTATTAATATAATGCATATTGAAATGGCTATGATGAAAGCTGTGTTCTCCATGAGCACTC
>NZ_JANIHG010000065.1 GCF_024518575.1 Methanothrix sp.
TAAGGTAGGTGGAAGATAACATGAATCCAGAAGCTCGATAAATGACCAGGGATAGGCAAACTTCCTCCCGCGCTTGCCGCGGTTTAGTTCCTCCAGATCTCGCTCCCAGCTCTCCAGAAAGTCGAAAGTCAGGTAAATCTCGCCGCGTTTGACAAGAGCCTCGTTATACTCCGGCCAATTACGTCCTTTAGATGATTCGTGCCCTTCCATCGCTATACCTGACCGATAATAGTAGGGATAGTTTATAAACATTATTCAACACAGCATACGAACCTGCTGTGTTGAATACTGTTTGAGAATCTGATAGCATAGGCTGGATTCATACGAATTGAAATTCTAGTAAAAATCAATAGCTTACGACCTTAGAGCTCTTAATTATTCAACACAGCAAACACAGCACAAAAGCTATATTTACAGGATGCAGGATACCATTTTCCGATCATGGAATGGAAAGCGAGAAGGGCATGAGATGATAGCCATAGTGGATTACGGCATGGGCAACCTGTTCAGCATATACAACGCACTTTTGAAGGTAGGGGGAGACCCTGAGATAAAGAGGGATCCTGATTTTGCGGGCGCTGCGGGAATAATAATACCCGGTGTCGGCTCCTTCGGGAGGTGCATGGAGAGCCTTCGCAGATTTCAGGAAGCTCTTGCGGAGAGGATCGCTGAGGGGACGCCGGTGCTGGGAATATGCATAGGCATGCAGGTGATGATGGACGAGAGCGAGGAGAGCCCCTGGGCCAGAGGATTCGGTTGGATCCCCGGAAGGGTCGTGCGGCTGCCTGAGTGGGTAACCGTGCCGCAGATGGGCTGGAACAGCCTTGAGCTGAAGAGGGATCTGGAGCTGCTGGATGGCATATCCCCAGGAGATATGTTTTACTTCGTCCACTCTTACCACTGCATTCCATATGATAAGACAGCTGTTGTGGCAACCACACACTATGGCGTGGATATGGCAGCGGTTGTGGCAGAGGAGAACATCTACGGAACGCAGTTCCATCCGGAAAAATCAGGTCCGAAAGGCCTGAGGATACTTGAGAATTTCGTGAGGATGGTCAGATGCTAGCCCGCAGAATCATTCCGTGTCTGGATTGCGATCTCGGAGTTCCGGACGGCAGGGTTGTCAAGGGGATCGAGTTCAAGCAGATAAGATACGCAGGAGTCCCTTGGGAGCTGGCGACCCGCTACTACGAGGATGGCGCTGACGAGATCGTATTTCTTGATATCACAGCCTCCCACGAGCGTAGGGCTACGATGTTCGACGTAATCAAAAAGACATCAGAGCATGTTTTCGTCCCCCTCACAGTGGGCGGAGGGATCTCAAGCCTGGAGGACGCGCGGAATGCGTTCAATGCAGGTGCTGATAAGGTTACGGTGAACACAGGAGCGCTCAGGCGGCCGGAGCTCATCAGAGAGATCTCGGAGAGCTACGGCAGCCAGGCGGTCGTCGTCGCGATCGACGCGAAGAGAAGGTATCATGATCTGGATGGCAGGATAACAGTAAACACTGAGAGCGGGCGGTGCTGGTTCGAGTGCTCGTACTATGGAGGCAGGCGCTTCACAGGGGTTGATGCTCTCGCATGGGCGAGGCGCGTTGAGGAGCTCGGCGCAGGGGAGATACTGCTCACAAGCATGGACCGGGATGGCACATACGATGGCTTCGATATCGAGCTCACTGATGCGGTATCAAGAATGGTGGGGATTCCAGTGATCGCATCAGGAGGATGTGCCAGCCCTGAGCACATGTATGAGGTGTTCAGAAGAACTGATGCATCTGCAGCGCTGGCCGCGAGCATATTCCACTTCAACCAGTGGAGCATACGGGATTGCAAGAGGTATCTCCACGATCGCGGAATAAACGTGCGGATCACCGATTGGGCTCAGAGCATATCGCTCTGAGCGCACATGCACAATCTGCAGAGATTATATTGCTGTTGAAGGATCTAGGCTGCAACCAGCATCTTCCGGCTGTACTGCTGCACTATTTCCGCATGGCCACGCTGAGTGCGAAGTATGGTGCACAACAGCTGGCGTCTACTGGCTTCTCTCGCTTCCAGGAATCCTGCAATCAGACCGGTAGATTTATAGAATATGTGATGGAGCTTCGCGGGGGTTTCGATGATAGAGCTCACAAAGGCGCCATGCAACTCGCTGCTCGAGGTCAAATCATTCACAGGAATGGGCGGCTGGCAGAAGCGGCTGGAGGCAGTAGGGATCAGGAAGGGGATCAGGCTGAAGAAGATCACATGCCAGCCGTTTGGGGGACCGATTGTTGTGGATGTCAACGGAACAAAGATATCCCTGGGCCGCGGAATTGCATCGAAGATACAGGTCGAGCTCGCTCAGCATGTGAAATGACGGCAAGGACTCTTCTGGAGAGAAGGCCGGCGGACCAATCCCCTGCGAGACCGAAGAGCACTCCGAAGGTGCCCCATCACGCGAAAATACGAAGATGGCAGGTTGGCCTGCCAGATCACTTGAACTTGCTCAGTACCTTTGAGATCTCATCGAATATCTGGTTGATCTCGCCTGCGCCGTTGATGTTCGCTATCAGTCCAGCCTTTGTGTAGTAGTCGATCAGCGGCTGTGTCTGCTGCTTGTAGACCTTGAGCCTGTTGAGTATTGCCTCCTCCTTGTCATCGTCCCTCTGGTAGAGCTCGCCTCCGCAGACATCGCACTTTCCGGGAACCTTCGGGGGATTGAAGAGTATGTGGTAGCTCCTGCCGCACTTGCACATCCGCCTTCCGCTGAGCCTTCTTACCAGCTCCTCATCGGGAACATCTATGTTCAGAACAACATCTATCTTCTGTTTCAGCTCCGGCAGTATCTTGTCCAGCGCCTCGGCCTGGGGGATTGTTCTTGGGTAGCCATCGAGCATGTAGCCACCAGCCACATCCGGCTTTGAGAGACGATCCCTGATTATGCCTATCAGTATCGAGTCAGGCACAAGCTGGCCTGCGTCCATGTACTTCTTCGCCTCTTTCCCCAGCTCAGTTCCATTCCTCACGTGCTCCCTGAGTATATCTCCGGTGGATATATGCTTCACGTTGAACTTCTCAGCGATCATCTTGGCCTGGGTCCCCTTCCCAGATCCCGGTGGGCCGAGCAGAACTATATTCATATCAAGCCTCCTTTACCGCAAGCTCCAGGCGATCTGAATTGCTTGCTCGTCTGGGTTAAAGCCCTCGTTATTAAAAAACCTTTCGTGATTGCCTCGAACTGTCATCCAGAAGAGCGCAGACCTTCTTGCCCGAATCACTGTCATGCCAATCGATATGCACTGCAGTCAAACTGTGTTTTCGCTCGTACCTGTTCCACGGCTTCCTGCGGCGCTTTTTGTTCGGTGTCGAATGCGCCAGATTGTGCTTCAGGAGAACTCGATGTGTCGCGTTATGAGGAATATGAACCGTACTTGAACTCGATTGTCTGCTCAAGACGTATTACGCCTTTTTGCTCTTTGTGGACTTCGAGCATCAGATCCTCTAACTCAGGCTCGATCTCCTTCCGCGGACGACCAAACTTCTTTATCGATATCATCTCCTTCGTTCTCGGATAATTCATCCATACACGCTTGACTGTGAAGACGCTCTATTTGTCATCGGTTAAGCTCACCATTTCATCTGTGAATCGAGTTCTGTTTGCATGCGGGTCGAGCGCATCACATAAGCTAATTTCGATCAGTTTCATGAATGATATCTTGAGTCCGAGGTAGTTAAGAATATTAAAGAGTAAAATATCTCGAATTTCATCCTTTTGGAACGCCTCTGCTGTCGCATGTGGGTTTTTCGGCAAACAGCGTACAAGCTCTGAATTTGCAGCCTCTGAAGAGATAAAACGATTAAAATATTCTGTTACTGAATGTTGCATCGCCATCTCTCTAGACCACCATTCTACCCTTTCATAGAGCTGTTCAGGCCTGCAACACAGCCGCCGATGTCTCCGGTTTTTCATTAGAGGCTGCTGTTTCAAAGCACCTGGATCCCAAACGATTCCATG
>NZ_JANIHG010000021.1 GCF_024518575.1 Methanothrix sp.
CCATCTCTCTAGACCACCATTCTACCCTTTCATAGAGCTGTTCAGGCCTGCAACACAGCCGCCGATGTCTCCGGTTTTTCATTAGAGGCTGCTGTTTCAAAGCACCTGGATCCCAAACGATTCCATGCCTGAAACATGGCGATCCTATTCAGTACATAGTCGAGCTGTTTCAAAGCACCTGGATCCCAAACGATTCCATGAGAACATCATGGTTCAGCTTACCGCTAGTGATGGTTGTTCTCGATCTCAGCTCGTTCATCACCACCCTCGCAGGAGCGAAGATGTTGTGGTCGACCTTGAAGAAGTCGAAACCAGCGGCTTTGAATGCGCTGTAAAATGGCACGCCATAATCCCTGGAAGCAGAGGATGGCATCTTTCTGACGTAATCTTTGAGCTCATCCAGGTTCTCGTACTCGAGGGTGTAGTAAGTGTCACCACCGTAGATTATGGCATCGTTAGACGCGCCCATGCACATCGTGGCATCGCCGGCCACCGGCGCGATTGGAGCCACGCCCCAGCCGCTTTTTATCTTTGTTATATCGAACCCCATGGAGAAGAGCTTGTGCATTCCTGTCTCGACTATCCTGGCCGAGACCTGGACCATGCCTGCTACAGAATCTGTCGGGGCAACAGCGATTCTCAGGTCTGAGGGCTCTATTCCGCACATCTCAGCTATCCGGGCGGCGACAGCAGCATCCGGGATGCTGCTGGACTCCAGCACAACCGCCCCGACGTCTGAGTATTCCTCGAACCCGATCCTCTCGTATAGCTCCTTCGTCTTCCTGGCAAGAGCCCTTGCGGGTCCACTGCCCATAGCGAAGTACTTATCGACCTTGATCCGCCACATCGCGCACTGCGACCCCATGCAGGATACTGCAGGATGGTCTGTGGTGACCTGTATTCCTGGAACCGATATACCTTTCAGATCATAGGGCACGATCTGAATGTCGGCCAGGTCCGCCATGCATATCCTGCTGATGAATATGCCTGCCCAGAGGCCGCCGGGCGCCTTCACACCCGCGTCTATAACAACCGCGCCGTTATCCAGCTCTATAACATCGACTCTGAGATCATCTGCCAGATCCAGCATCTCCTCGAAGACCTCAAAGCCCATCTCGTTTATGCTCATCAAACATAATCACCTTTTCCGACCGAGGAGTGCGAGATTGGATATAAACAAATCGTCCAGGAGATCAGGTCGCTCATAGCCGCTCCTCAAACCGGTGACGAGCTGTCTACGTTAATATCTCAATTCAGTCGTTGTTTCTGTTCGAGCTGACCCCTCTCCCCTGCAGGATGCGATCTGCCAGCCTGGATAGCGGAAGGCTCTGCAAGTACACCTTCCCGGGCCCTGTGAGCCGCGCCAGGAACAGACCTTCACCGCCGAAGAGGGCGTTTCTGACCCCGCCAACGAAGCGTATATCGTAATCCACGTCCCTCGAGAAGGCGACAAGGCAGCCGGTATCGACATTTACCGCCTCTCCCTCCCCCAGATATCTGCTCATGAGAGCGCCTCCGGCATGGATGAACACCTGCCCACCGCCCTTCAGTCTTTGAAGGATGAAACCCTCGCCGCCGAAGAAGCCAGCACCAAGACGCTTCGTGAACGCCACCTCTATCTCCACACCGCTCTCAGCGCACAGGAACGCTCCCCTCTGGCAGAGCAGCTGGCCGCCGAGCTCATCAAGGTCCAGTGGCAGTATCTTTCCGGGAAAGGGCGCAGAGAAGGCCACTTTTCTGACTTCGTCAGAGCGGTTGGTGAAGCTTGTTATGAATAAACCATCTCCGGCCAGCGATCTCTTTAACCCCTTTATGATGCCCCCGGTGGATGCGCTCATCTCGATCCCATCATCCATGAAGAGCATAGCGCCCGTCTCGGATCTGATGCTCTCGCCAGGAGCCAGCTGGACCTCCAGGACCTGGAGATCGTCCCCAAGAATGCTGTATCTGAGTCCCATCTCAAGACCTCATATGTGATGATGCTCTCGGGAGTGCTGTTATATCTATTATAATGGCGGTCCAGCTCAGCCGGATGGACTCCACGATGCATTTCGCCCATATTCCTCAGCATCGCCTCTCGATTCCGTTTTTCGCCTCGAGAAACGCGCGTATCACCTCGGCCACAGACCATGCCTGTGATATGCATCCACCCGGCCTGTGCGGCGGATCTCCATCGTATACCTCTGCAATGGTTCCCATGCCGTAGCGCTGCTCCTCAAGGAGCGGCCTGAGGAGGGAGATCGCGTGCATCCTGCTCCTTTTGCTGTACCTGTTTGCCCTGAGGTATGCAGTTATGTACGGCCCGATAAGCCAGGGCCAGACGGTGCCCTGGTGATATGCGCGATCCCTCTCTCTGGGATTTCCCTCGTAACGCCCGATGTATGCCGGATCCCTGGGTGACAAGGTTCTGAGACCGTAGGGTGTGAGAAGCTCCTCCGTCGCATTTCTCACAACCATGCGCGTCCGATCCAGCGATAAAAGCCCGCGGGAGAACGCAACGGCTATCACCTGATTCGGTCTCACCGACCCATCATATGGATCCACTGTATCGTAAAGATAACCTGCAGGGTTCCAGAACCGTCTGAACGAACGCCTGACGCGCTCTGCCAGGCCCCCCCATCTCCACTCCATGCCCGTCGCCCCGCTGATCTCCTCCAGCGATCTCAGAGCCTCGTACCAGAGCGCGTTCACCTCAACGCACTTTCCAGCCCTGGGAGTAACGCACAGGCCATCGACTCTCGCATCCATCCAGGTTGCGCCCGCCGAGGAAGCTATGAGAAAGTCGGAGTCCATATGTCCGACAGGTGTTTTGGTGGTGTAGCATTCTATGATATTCATTAGAACCGGCCAGAGCTCTCTGATAAATGATTGATCTGATGTGAATCTGAAGTATTCGCAGACGGCTCTTATGAAGAGAAGCGATGCGTCCACGGTGTTGTAAGAGCCTGCTCCGAGATCGTTTGGAACGAGGCCATCACGCACGTGCTCTGAGAACGTCCGGAGAACAGCCCTGGCATCATCAAACCTGCCTGTGCAGAGGAGCAGGCCGGGGAGGGCGATCATGGCATCCCTGCCCCAGTCGTCGAACCAGTGGTAGCCAGCGATTATGCTCATGCCGCTGCCGCGACGGACCAGAAAGCTGTCCGCAGCGATGGCAAGCGATCTGATCTCCTCAGGAAGCAGGGAGATGATCATGCGGCGCCGATTAATTTCACATTCCAGCATCGAGTCGTTCGCCTCAACCATCCCAGTGGATGCGGTGATGCTCAGATCAAGCTCGTTCTCTACATCCGCCTCAAACCATCCCGGACAGAGGAGATCTTCAACAAAGCCAAGCCCGCGCGCCCTCTCTGCCTCGTACTCGAAGTTGTGGTACCACATCTCATCTCTCACGTATCTTGCGCGATCGGAGCTGAGGTAGAGATCGCATCTCGATCTCAGAAGAGTCCCTCTCTCCATCGCTTCCTGGCGCATCTCAGGCCTGCCCGAGACTGCGTGGAAGCATCTCGATGTGACAAGAGGCATGATCCTGATATGAGAGTCCCCGGATATGTGGTACCTGATAACAGTCGTGTTCTCCCCCTGGATCATGAAGATCTGCTTTGCGACCTCTACGTCGTTCACCCTGTACAGATATGTGGGCACTGGCTCTGCTTTGAATGATATGAGATACCTGAACCCCTGCGGATGTACCACACCTGGATACTGATGGTTCGCCAGCTCGATACCGTTGACGGTCTCATCAAGAGAGGAGAGAAGAAGCCATCTGTCCACCGGCGGACTCAGAGATGCGATCAGAAGACCATGGTATGCCCTGGTGTTCGCCCCGATGGATGTGGATGATGCATATCCGCCTATTCCATTGGTCACAATCCATTCCCTGGATATTCCATCGCTGTAGGGGATCATGGCCCCACCTGCTGAAGAATCTCTTCCAATCACTTTTTTGTGGTCGCTCTCTTTATTCTCCTCTTGAAAGCATCCAGCAGAGCTCTCCTGAGGTCCTCGCCCTTCAGCCTGGATGCTTTTCTGAGCTCTCTCGCTAGACGCTCGTCCCCCAGGCTCAGGGATGCCCAGGTGGCAAAGCTTCCGAGGGAGGCGTGATGCTCAAGAGCATCAGCATCTGCTCTGCTGAGCAGGCTCACCATCCCCTGACTGCTCCAGGCGGTGCCGAGCTCAGCGCCATCCCTTGTGGAAAACAAAAAAGGATGATCTGCCATGTCGAGGATCTCTGACAGGCGACGGTGAAGGTCTGAGAGCACGCTGAAGTAGGTCACAGCCGCATCATACGGATTTCCGTACGGGCTGAAGTAGCTGTGCACCTCTCCCGGGCCGCCTCCGTGGGTGAATATGTAGTAGAGGTGATCGCTCAGGCCGAGAAGCCTCCATATCCTGAGCACCTCATCCCCCGCCTCTCGCGAAGGGCCCTGGAGCTTCTGTAGGTATGTGTAGCACGCCCACTGGAGGGCGTTTCCGAGCCAGCAGCTTGTGTCCCTCTCCAGATCAGCCCAGGACCTGGCGCTCCTGACGCTCACAGTGCGCGATGGCTCTACCATATCAACGATCTCCGCTGGTGTGGAGAATCTCAGATTCTTCCATTTCAGGATCTCTCCCGGCAGGTACCTCAGAAACTCGAATATCCCCGTCTCGGGCCAGTGGTGCTCCCCGAAGGTCTCGTAGTCCATGAAGAGGTTTATGCATCGTCCAGGGGTTGCTGCGAGCCAGGCTGCGTACTTGTCCGCTGTGAGCGGGAACTCCTCCCAGTTTCTCGAAGAGAATCTGAACCCTATGTCATCGGTCAGCTGATAGTTCCTGAGAAGCAGAGAGATCTTCTCGCACCCAGCGGGCCTGTAAACCTGGTTCGGGTCCGCGATGACGCCCTCTGCAAATATCCCCCTGTAGCCCATCTGCTCAGCCATAGCCGCGATCTCATCGTTGTAGATCAGCTCGGTGTTCTCGAATACGGATGGTCGCACGCCGAAGAGATCCCACATGAGCTCTCTGTGCATCCTCACCTGCTCGCAGAACTCATCTCTGTCGAAGAGGCTCGTGAGCGAATGGTAGTAGGTCTGATCGAGCAGCTCCACTTTGCCGGTATCCACCAGCTCGATGAACGTGTCCAGGACATCTGGCCTGTATCTTCTGCACTGCTCCACGAACACCCCGGAGAGGCTATATGCGACCTTGAACGGACGGTCTGTATCAGAGAAGCGTTTTATGAGATCTAGTATGATCCTGTTTGCAGGAAGGTAGCACTTCTTTGACACCCTCTCGAATATGCTCCGGTTCTCTTTATCATCGAAGTAGAAATCATAATGCGGACTGGACCTTCGGAAGATGCTGCCCGACCAGAAGAAATCCTTCTTGAGCCTGAACGGCTGATGGACCTCGAAGCAGATGGAGATCTCTGTCATATGATTGAAGATCTGCTGTTTATGGATATACTGCTTTGCCCTCGGATCAACTCATGGTAATTCGCATAACCCCTGTCGTGCTTTCATGGTACGGAATCAACTGAGATCTTTTGAGGAGCATCATCGTAAAAACATGCCTGCTTTCATCCTTCCGGCATATTTTCTTATGCTGCATGCATCGTTACATTGCCATTGATGAAGCATCTCTCACCTACACAGTCCCCGAATTATTTGATACCCCTGGACCCGAGATGATGTGGAACGAATCCATCAGCCAATCGAACTCTGTTTTATTCATTCCAGGAGCGATATCCAGAATGGGCTGTGTTCCAAGCACAAAAAATGTCGTGCCGTATCCGTTTCGTTCGTCGATACAGAAAATCGCAATACTGGTGTATTCTTTTGTAACATCCTCAGTATGGTGCATCACTAGCGCTTCGTAGCCATCTATTCTGCGTGAGTACAAGTCGGCGGATGATGCAATGGTTACACCTCCCATATCTTCCAGCTCAGCTTGAAGCAGGGATCTGTTTACTTTAAAAGGGGCCTCGTACTGTCTTACGATAATCACGTTGCCATCATTGAAGTGATCTCCACACCACGGAATGATTTCCATGTCATTGATTAGGCCCACATATCTCGTGTAGTTTGTCCTGGTTATCTCATCAAAATCGACAAGAGGACCCACTGTTACCAGAACTGGATCGATCCTGGTTGAATTGATGCCAATGATTTCAAAAGATATCTGGTAAGGACCGAGATAGCATGTAATACCTTCAGAAACCCCCACCAGGAGAAAGATCAGCAGCATAGAGCATATCTTACTCAATTAAGCACACCTCGTCTCTATCCTTTAACCATTACAATGTCGTCCCATCCCCCTGTGGTGGCAGATATTATGTGAACGCTCCCAGCCCTGACGGGCGGAGCTTCTAGGCTTACCGCCAGAGACTGCGTTCTCAGTCTCATGCTGTATGTGATAGATCCCCAGTCGGCACTTCCGCTCTTCTTAGATATCTTGAAGTGGAACTGGTCGTCATGATGTAATATAGGTATCGCATAGGTATCGCTCCGAAGGGGGCTTCGCTCACATCCTCAGGGGGTCTTCCCGCTTCGCCCTCACCACTCCCAAAGATATCAATCACGCTTCTGTTGCCACAACTTTTATGAAACATCAGATGATTTTCAGATAAAAATTCGCAGGATTCAGACATGAGAGCACTTCTCTTCGATCCATACTGCGGCGCCTCGGGCGACATGATACTAGGGGCGCTCTTGGACCTGGGCGCGGAATTCGATGCTGTCCGATCTGCTGTGGAGTCTGTCGGATGCGGGCTTGAGGTGAACGAGAGCAGGTTCGACCACATCAGAGCTCTCAGGGTCAAGGTCATCTCAGATAAATCGTTTCGATCGCTGGGTGAGGCCATGGATATACTGAAAGCATCGACGCTCTCATCGCGAGCTCTCGAAAGAGCACTGAGGATTCTGGATATCATGGCATCAGCAGAATCAAAAGTTCATGGTGTCGATAAAGAGGACACGCGCTTCCACGAGATGGGATCAATGGATGCGCTGGCCGATATCGCTGGATCCTCTGCCGCAATGGATTCCCTCAATGTGGAGAGAACCATCTCGATCGCGCCCTCGGTCGGAGGCGGGATCACGGATACATCTCACGGGATGCTCCCGGTTCCCGCGCCCGCGACCCTGGAGATACTCCGCACCCACAGGATACCGTGGCGCGGAGGTCCTGTCTCACATGAGCTTCTCACACCAACAGGGGCTGCGATACTTGCAGCATCAGTCGATGAGTTTCTGGAACACCACCCTGAGGTTGTAACGGAGCGCATAGGTTACGGCGCCGGCTCCAGGGAGATAGGCATGCCGAATCTGCTTAGAGCGATTCTAGGGGAGATCCCGAGCCACATGAGACATGATCGCGTGGTACAGATAGAGACCAATGTGGATGATGTCACGGGAGAGATACTTGGAAGTCTCATTGAGAGGCTCATGAAAGAGGGGGCTCTCGATGTAGCAGTTGTGCCGGCTGTCATGAAGAAGGGCAGGAGCGGAAGCCTGATCTCGATCATCTCAAGGGAGGATGATGCACAGAGGCTCTCCGCGGTTCTGATGAGGGAGACGGGCAGCCTCGGGGTCAGGGTATTCCCAGTGCTTCACAGACTGATCGCGGAGCGGAGGACTGATAGCGTTGAAATCATGGGGAGGTCGGTACCTGTGAAGATCGGGTCCATCGGAGAGGAGATCATAAGCGTGAAGCCGGAGCACGATGTCTGCAGGCGGATCGCCGAGGATCTCGGCATCCCCATTAAAGATATCATCAGGATCGCATCCGAGAAGGGATGGAGGATCGCAGGTCGCAAGATTGATTAGGTCACATGGAAGCGCTGATACCATGAATCTCAACTCCTCCAGAAGCCTCTACGAGCGCGCGAAGAGGCTCATGCCCGGCGGCGTCAGCAGCCCGGTCAGGGCGATAAGGCCGTATCCGTTCTATGTTAGAAGAGCCGAGGGGCCTTACCTCTGGGACGAGGACGGCAACAGGTTCATCGACTACTGTCTAGCATACGGCCCGATGATTCTCGGGCACAGAAACCCGGAAGTGATGATAAGGGTCATTGAGCAGCTGGGGCGTGGATGGCTCTACGGCACGCCGACAGCTCTAGAGGTCGAGCTCGCGGAGCGCATAATCTCTCATTATCCATCCATTGAGATGATCAGGTTCGTGAGCACCGGCTCAGAGGCGACGATGGCAGCCCTGAGAATCGCTCGCGGCTTCACGGGAAAAGATAAGATCGTGAAGATCGAGGGCGGATTCCACGGCGCTCACGACTCTGTTCTTGTTAAAGCGGGATCCGGAGCCACGACGATCGGCGTTCCAGACTCGAAGGGCGTGCCATCAGATACTGCAAAGAACACCGTACTGGTCCCGTACAACGATCTCCAGGCGATGGAGAGGGTGTTGGAAAAAGATGATGTGGCTGCTGTGATAATGGAGCCGGTTCTGGGCAACATAGGGCCTGTGCTCCCCGTGGACGGCTACCTCGAGGGTGTGAGAAGGTTAACACAGGAGCATGACGCCCTTCTGATATTTGACGAGGTCATAACAGGATTCAGGCTCGCGCTTGGCGGTGCGCAGAGCTACTACGGTGTCAGGGCTGATATCACAACACTCGGGAAGATAATTGGAGGGGGATTCCCGATAGGTGCTGTCGGTGGGCGTCGGGAGATCATGGAGAACGTTGCCCCACAGGGCGGAATCTATCAGGCCGGGACATTCAACGGATCTCCGGTATCCATGGCCGCTGGCCTGGCAACCCTGGATCTGCTTGAGAGAG
Organism: Methanothrix sp.; assembly: GCF_024518575.1. Classification (GTDB taxonomy): domain Archaea; phylum Halobacteriota; class Methanosarcinia; order Methanotrichales; family Methanotrichaceae; genus Methanothrix_B. The sequence continues at coordinate 8,771 of NZ_JANIHG010000021.1, forward strand.
GTGTTCTCGATAAAATCAACGAGATGGGGTCGTATCTCAGAAAAGGCCTCTCAGATATCGTTGAGGATTTGAATCTGGGGTACAGCGTATCAGGCATAGCCTCGATGTTCAAGATCTTCTTCGGCCCGCTTCCGAAGAACTACTCGGATGCGCTGAGGTGTGATAAAGATGGGTACCTGAGATTCTTCTGGAGGATGCTCGAGGCCGGAATATTCCTCACGCCCAGCCAGTACGAGACCGATTTCATATCAGCATCTCATGATAAAGAGATCATCGATAAAACACTGGAGGCGTTCAAGCTATACCTCAAAGCCTGAGAGTTGGGACACGCGGCAGCCCCCTGGCGCTGCGGCAGACGGAGATTGCTGTTGAGCGCCTGAGAGAGCACGGCGCAAACCCCGAGATCGTGACTGTAAGGACCAGCGGAGATCTCTTTCTCGACAGACCTCTGCACATGATCTCCGGGCAGGGATTGTTCGTTAGGGAGATAGATGAGCGGATGCTCTCGGGCAAGATCGATCTCGCGGTGCACAGCATGAAGGACCTGCCCAGCAAGCGCCCTGAGAGGCTCAGAATAGCCGCGATCCTGAAGAGGGACTCGCCATGCGATATTTTGCTCACCAGAGATGGCTCCAGCCTTGAGGATCTCAGAAGCGGAGCTGTCATCGGCACATCAAGCATGAGAAGGGCGGCGCAGCTCAGACGGGCCAGGCCAGATCTGGTCGTCAGAAGCCTGCGCGGGAACCTCCAGACCAGGCTCAGGAAGCTGCACGCGGGAGAGTACGACGGCATTGTCATAGCTGAGGCAGGTGTCCAGCGGATGGGATACGACCTCAGCTACAGTGTGCTCGATCCTGGGATGTTCGTGCCATCCCCGAACCAGGGGACGATAGCCGTCGTCTCCATCGTGGGTACTGAGGGCGACGCGCTGGCGAGCCTGATAGATCACATGCCATCGAGAGAGGAGACGATGGTTGAGCGAAGGATAATGGAGGTCGTGGGGGGAGGATGCCTCGTGCCGATGGCGGTATTTGCGCGCCATCTTGGGGAGAGGATACATGTCACGGCGGAGATCCTCTCTAGGGACGGGGAGAGATTTGTGAGGCTGGAGGATACGGTCCCCAGGAACGATCTGGAGAGCGCTGAGATGATCGGGAGGCGCCTCCTGGAGATGGGCGGTGACGAACTGGTGAGGGAGGCTGTACAGATTGAGCGGTGATGTCGGAAAGGTGTATCTGGTTGGCGCAGGACCGGGCGATCCGGAGCTGATAACCATCAAGGGCCTCAGGCTGCTCAGGGAGGCTGATGTCGTCCTGCACGACCGGCTTCTGAACGATGAGCTTTTAAGGGATCTTAAGGCTGAGATCATCGACGTCGGCAAGGCCCCTGGAAGGCACAAGCTCTCGCAGGAGGAGATCAACGAGCTTCTCATCAAGAAAGCCCGGGAGGGGAAGGTCGTGGTGAGGCTCAAGGGCGGAGATCCGTATCTCTTCGGCCGCGGGGGGGAGGAGGCTCTCGCTCTCAGGGAGGCAGGCATACCCTTTGAGGTCGTGCCTGGTGTGACATCGGCGATAGCTGCTCCGGCGCTCGCCGGCATACCGGTGACTCATCGTGGGATATCGACAGCCCTCACGGTCGTCACGGGACATGAGGAGCCTGGCAAGGAGAAGGAGCTCGACTGGCACGCCCTGGCGAGAGTCGGGGGCACGCTGGTGGTGCTCATGGGCGTGGGCAGGATCAGGGAGAACACATCGCTGCTTATTGATGGTGGTTTGAGCCCTCAGACGCCCGCGGCACTGATAGAGCGCGGGAGCTGGCCTGATCAGAGGTGTGTGAGGGGGGCTCTGGGAGACATAGCGGAGCGCGCATCATCATCTGGTGTAAAACCGCCAGCGGTCCTCGTTGTGGGGGATGTGGTCAAACTGGAGAAACATCTCGGCAGGAGAAGAATCGCGATTCTCCGCGCTGAAAGCCAGCTGGATGAGTCTGTGAGGCTTGCGGAGAGGTATGGTTTTATTCCCGTCGCGGCTCCATCGATCTCCCTCAGAGCTCTGGAGCTCCCCCCTGACGTAAAGGAGAGGATAGAGAGAGCGGAGTGCGTGGTCTTCACGAGCTCGAACGGTGTGGAGATCATCTCGAGGAGATCCGAACTCCTGGAGCTGATCCGCAGGAAGCGCATCGCTGCAATAGGCCCGAAGACGGCGCAGGCCCTCTCAGCTAAGGGCATGAATGTCGATATTCTCCCGGATGAGTACAGCTCTGCAGGTCTCGTAGAGGCTCTCAGAGGTCTCAAAAGGGTGCTGCTCCTGAGGAGCGCCCAGGGGTCGCCTGCGCTGCTCGAGGGGTTGATCTCATCAGGAGCTGAGGTCGATGATGTGCCCGTCTATGAGGTTAAAGGATCTGAGGACAGCAGGCTGGACGATCTAATAAGAAAAGCGGAGCTCATAGATGTCTTCGCGTTCACCAGCGGGTCGACCGTCAGATATCTGATGAGAAGAGCAGATGAGCTCGGGATGGAGGATCATCTCAGGAGAGCCCTCGACTCCGGGCTTGTTGTGGCAATAGGACCTCCGACGGCTGCGGTGCTCAGGGAGCTCGGAGTGAGGGTCGATGTTATACCTGAGAAATATACGTTCGAGGGCATGCTTGAAGCGGCGAGAAGGGAGAGCGGGGTGAGATCCTGATAATAATCTCGAAGATTCTTGCGGACAGAGCGACTGTCTGGGATGCGATCAGGGCCGCGGATCGGCCATGCGAGAGCCTGCCCCCTGATCTTGTGAGGTTCTCAGCGGAATCAAGACCTGTTGTGATATGGAACCTGACCCGCAGATGCAACCTGAGATGCGCTCACTGCTACATAGATGCAAGCGATGAGATGCTGGATGAGCTCTCGCTCGAAGATGGGATAAAGCTGATAGATGAGCTATCCGCTCTCAAAATCCCGATGCTCATACTCACAGGCGGCGAGCCGCTCATGAGCCGGAACTTCTGGGCGTACGCGTTTCACGCCAAAGAGAGGGGTCTGAGATGTGCGATATCGACAAACGGCACTCTGATAACGCCGGAGGTCGCTGTGCTGCTCAGAGAGGCTGGCATAAGATACGTGGGCGTGAGCCTCGACTCGTCATCGCCCGAGGTGCACGATCGGTTCAGGGGCGTCCAGGGCGCGCATTCCAGGGCGGTTCAGGGGCTGATCAACGCAAGGGATGCGGGACTTAAGACAGGTCTGAGGGTAACGCTCACAAGGGAGAACTGGTATGACATTCCTGCGCTGCTGAAGCTCGCTCTTGATCTCAGGATCCCCAGGTTCTGCATGTACCATCTAGTGCCTACAGGCCGGGGAAGAGGCATTGCTGAAAGGGATGTCACGCCAGAGCAGAGGAGATCTGTGATACGCCTTCTGATGGAGGCCGCGGTGGAGCTGAGCGACAGGGAGATCGAGATACTGACGACGGACTCGCCGATAGATGGAGCATACCTGCTGGAAATGCTGAAGGGCGATCCGGAGAGGCTGGAGAGGGCGAGGATGCTGCTGACGAACGCTGGCGGGTGCAGCGCTGGCTCCAAGGTCGCAAACATCTCGCCGAGAGGCGACGTTCATCCATGCCAGTTCATGCCTCAGATTGTCGCGGGCAATGTGAGGGAGAGATCCTTCAGGGATATCTGGACAGACAATCCTTCACAGGAGCTACTTCTCATCAGAGACTCGAGAAAGCACCTCAAAGGGGCATGCGGGAACTGCAGCTACAACGATCTCTGCGGTGGATGCAGGCAGAAGGCGTTCTACTACAGAGGCGATCTCCTGGATGAGGATCCTACGTGCATGCTCGAGCGGGTGGAAGCCATAGATATCCTAGATCCGCCTGGACGCTGACCGCTTGCCTATTTGCATATGTGTAATGCCATGACGCGGGAGGCTGTGGCTTTCATCATGTCTCTGCTACGGTAAACCACCTGGATGAGCCCAAGCAAAATCGATAGCTTCTCTAAACAGCGTACTGAGATCTACAGCGATCCTAGATCCCACTCACCGCCCCTCACGCCTCGCCCTGCGATTTCTGTAAAGATAGAACCTTGCCTCCCCCATGCATACAAGCTCCCTCGAGAACCCCTCCAGATCCGCGATCTCATCATCCAGAGGTCTTATCAGGACGTCAGCGCCGATGCGAAGGGCGAGATCGCCCATCGCGATCTGCACCTCAAGCGGAGGGCGTATCGAATAGAGCAGTGAAGCGCCTCGATAAAGCTCCTCTCTTGGATTGAAGATGTCGTCGCACACCGTCACGACTCCATCGATGCTCACAGGGCGTATGTCTGTGGCGATGAGACCGGGAATACGTTTGGCAACATCCCCGCAGTGACCTATCCCGATCTCGATGATTTTTCCCCTGTAATGTGAGAGTATGAACCCCGCTATCTCCTGTGCGCCCCTCACTCACTCCACCGACTGCGCGAGCTTTTCCAGCGCGATCGACGCTGCCTTCTCGCCGGAGAGCAGCATGCCCCCGAAGATCGGCCCCATTCTCGGGCCTGCTGCGACTGTTGTCGCGGCCATGCCCGCAACTATGAGCCCTGGATAGACCTCCCGGGTGGCATCGACGACGATCTTCTCCCCGAGCTCGGCCCACATCGGCTTCTCCCCGATCACCCCTGACTCTCCGACGATCGCTCCAGGGATCTTCTTCTGCACGACCCTGCAGACCGCAGCATCATGCCCCGTGCCGTCTATCACCACCCGCGCCCTGATCGCGAGGGGGTCGACATGTATGCCGGCCATCTCCGCAGCGGTCCAGTTTATGACCAGCCCGACGATCCTGTCGTCATCGCGGATCATGACATCCTCGACCGATACGAGATTTATCAGCTCTGCGCCTGCATCTATCGCGCCTGCGGTCAGCTTCGCCACGACCTCTATCGATTCCGCAACGTAGTACCCCTCTTCGAACTCGCGGTACCAGATGCTGTACTCGTCCAGGATCCTGCACGCCTCCTTCTGCACAACGATCCTGGGGAACATCATGCCGCCGCCCCAGAGGCCACCCCCAACGGAGAGCCGCTTCTCGAACAGCACGACCCTAACATCAGCCTCTGCGAGCCGCTTCGCAGCGACTAGATTCGCAGGACCCGCTCCGACCAGAGCCACATCGACATCTGTGCACTTGAGAAAGCTCTCGAGATAGCTCTCGACTATCGCCCTTGTGATCTTAACCTCGTCCAAAGCCATGTTGCTTTGCGTTGTGCCAGCTGTGATAAATATATTCCCCGCCTGCGACGGGAAAGATGAGGGGATGGAACCACAGCGGGCGCAAACTACCATTGTGTGAGCAGCAGCGGATACGGAATATTTAAACCTCATGCTGCGCAGTAGCATTCATGCTCTTCTTTGTGGGCCTCGGGCTTTACGACGAGCGGGACATCTCCTTGAAGGGCCTTGAGATAGTGAGATCAGCCGATGCGGTGTACGCAGAGTTTTACACATCCAGGCTTATGGGCACATCCATAGATAGACTGGAGAGGCTTTACGGTCGCAAGATGAAGATCCTCTCAAGACCCGAGATCGAGGGCGAGCCTGAGTGGATCGAGGAGGCCAGGGAAAGGAACGTTGCGCTGCTGGTTGCAGGGGACCCTATGATCTCCACAACCCATCTGGATCTGCGGCTCAGAGCGATCGAGATGGGCATCGATACGAGGGTGATACACGCATCGAACATCGCATCTGCAGCTCCTGGGATAACAGGGCTGCAGAACTACAGGTTCGGCAGGTCTGCCACTGTGCCGTTCCCTCATACCGTGAGGGGAAAGCGCATACTCTCATCAACACCATATGATGCTGTTAAGGACAACCTGAGCAGAGATCTGCACACGCTTCTCTACCTCGACATCCAGGACGGGAGGTTCATGAGCATAAACGAGGCCGCAGATATACTGATCGAGGTCTCAGATGGGAGAGGAGATGATGGTTTCGCGTCACATCTCGCGGTCGGCATCGCGAGGGCCGGCTCAGAGGATATGTGCGTCAGAGCCGGCGCGCTTTCAGATCTGAGGAGATACAGCTTCGGCCCGCCCCTCCACGTGCTGGTCATCCCCGGCAGGCTGCACTTCATGGAGGCGAAGGCGCTCAGGATCCTGGCAGGCGCCGCGGAAGAGCTGCTATCGGGATATGAGCTTTGAGGTGGTGATATGAAGCTTCATATAATTATGGCTCTAATGATATGCATTCTTTTAGCTGCACACTCACTCGGGATGGAGACGACCATAGTCTACTCTGGCAGTGTTGTGCCGCTCGATCAGCAGGCAGTCGATGTCAACGGGATATGGAGCGTGAGCCTGAACGACACCATGATAACAGCGGCCATCAACCAGACGGGCCGTGAGATCACAGGTAGCTGCAGATCAGACGCCTGGAGCGGCGTGATCTCAGGCATGGTCTCCGGAGATCAGATGAATATGGCTGTTGCAGCTCTCCAGGGAGACTTTCTGATATCGATATACATGAGCGGCAAGGTCGCAGGAGAGGTAGTGAACGGGGAGTTTGTCAGAACGGACAGCAGCGGGATCAGCGACTCAGGATCGTTCATCGCGAGAAGGGTGAGCTCTGATACGTCAGGATACGCATCATCGAAGCGGGTTGTGATCAACAGAACCGAGTACAGGGTCTCAGGACCTGTCAGCGGGATTCTCGGAATGAACCAGATATGAAATCCGTTGGGATCGTGGTCTCGAACCCGGAAGACTGGACCGCGAGGGCGATATCCAGGGGCCTGGCAGAGCTCGGCGTCTCTGCGGTGATGATGGAGATCTCGGAGCTCGCTGTTGAGATAGGGGCAGATCTGAGCTTCAGAAGAGGAGAGGCGGATCTTCTCGATCTCGATACGCTCATAATCAGGGACATGGGGAGGGGCGCGCCGCAGGATGTTGCGTTCAGGTTCGAGACGCTCAGGTCGCTTGCGGATCTGGGAGTGACTGTGATCAATCCTCCTGAGGCGATTGTCAGGGCAGCGAACAAGTTCGCGACATCTATGGCGCTCAGGCGCGCTGGTGTTCCCACACCCAGGACGGTTGTGACATCGAGCTACGATGAGGCTTTGAGGACTGTGGAGAGCATGGGACGCGCGGTCTGCAAGCCGCTCTTCGGGTACAAGGGAAGGGATATAGAGCTACTTTGTCCGGAGGATGCTGACCTCCTAAAGGATCTTCTGATCAGAAGAGGCGCCATCTACCTGCAGGAGTTTGTGGACACGCCGGAGAAGAGAGATATACGGGCGTTCGTAGTCGGAGATGTGGTTGCAGGCGCCATCTACAGGGTTGCACCTCCAGGCGAATGGATAAGCAACCTCGCGAGAGGTGGGAGGGCTGAGAGGTGCGAGATCACCAGCGAGATAAAAAGGATCGCGGTTGATGCGAACAGGGCGGTCGGGACCGTATACAGCGGAGTCGACATACTCGAATCAGAGGAGGGAATGATGGTCATCGAGGTCAACGGGACACCGTCTGGAAAAGGGATATACTCAGCGCTCGGCGTGGATGTGGGAAGAATGATCGCGGAGCTCGCAATTCGAGCATCTATGCGCTGAGTTCACCAGTTCTGCCGTTTATTGATGCTCTTTTTCGTCAGGGAGAGCTCTGACAATTCATCCAGGGATCGATACCATCCCCAACTAGGCAGCGTCCCGAATTTTCTGTAATTTGACTGGTAAGGATGAATATGGGTCATCTGTCCCCTAATAATGAAAAAACGGAGACAGGACCTCCAACGACCCGCCGGATAGAGGGTCATCATATCCCGAGCGTCATTCGCAGGGTGTTCCTGGTGGCAGGTGCGAGCCCGAGGACCAGCAGCGTCAGAACAAGAATGCCCCACATATCCCTGTCATCCCTGAGAGAATCGTCAAGAATGGCGAGCAGCGGCAGAAGAACGATCAGCTTTACGGGATACATCACTGCTGCACTTCCAAATAGGTGTATGAGCAGGGTGGGGACGACGTGCTTCTCCTCATAGCCCAGCCAGTCGACCCCGATGTATGTGGAGCTAGCGTCGAGCATGTGAGAGAGGATGACGGAGAGCGCGCATCCGTTGTTCGGGATAGAAAGCCTGTCAGGCAGGATGCGTGATAAGAGGAATACACAGCCGGTGATCGATGAGCCCAGAGCGACGACAGCCAGTGGCACCCATGCATGCTCCACTCCTCCTCTCAAGAGCGCAAACAGATTCAGTAGGCTCCACAAAATCCCGATCGCAGAGTAAAGCCTGTAGCCACCTGTGAGCCCTCTGGATATGAAAAGCGCGATTGCAGTGAGGAATGCCACAAGGAAGTAGATCAGGGGAGTTATCAGGAGGTAGCTGATCGGCGGACCTATCAGCTCTGCATCCTCAACGACGCGGAGCGAGGAGCCTGCGATTATGTATGGCGCGGTGGCGAGTATGAACCTCCCGTCGAACTCGATACCGTACCTCCTGAATGTCCTGTGGATGAGAAGTACGAAAACGCCCAGGATGATCGCCCATGTCAATGTGTTCACTGGGTTGTAGCCGGTGTCGTTGATTATCGGCTCCACGTAGTATCTCTGTATAAAGTCAGCAAGAACACCCATTTCAGCATCTGGTGTGCTCATCTGCTCCCCTCAAATTCGAAGGTCTTCATCACGCATCTGATGCCCGCTAAAAGCATCACCCGGATCTCTCCATCTCAATATTCCTGTTGGCCAGTGTACCTTCAACAGCCTCTGGTATCTCCTCAGGCGACTCCAGGACCATGTAGCCCCTCTCCCTGAGGATTTCGATGTTCCTCAGATCTATGCTTCTACGTCTGACGTTCATTCTCACGGCATCTATTGCATTACTGCTGCAGAGAGGCAGACACGTGCCGCAGCCATTGCAGCGCATCAGGTCTATGGTGCGGATCTCATCTCCAGATATCGCACCGCTCGGGCATGCTGTCTGCGGAGGACAGATCTCGCACGCCCTGCACATATCCCTGTTAACAGCATAAGGCGCTCTGGTCATCGCCTCCCTCACATCAGTCGGCAGTATGATTACAGGCACATCCGCCTTCTCAGCGAGCGCGGCCGCATTTGTGACGATTGTATCTGCGATCCCGCATGCGATCTTCGCCACTGTATTCGACGTAGCTGGCGCGATCAGGAGCAGGTCATACCTTCCGAGCATGAGCCTTCCTGTCATCGGGAAGCTCCTGCCTGACTCGCTCTCCATGAAGATCTCCTCCAGATAGCCACCTCCGGAGATCTCACGGAGGCTCTCGAGCAGTCCGTACATGCGCAGGACCTCCTCTCCAGCTCTCGAGACGAATGTGCATACCTTGTTCCGGGCTGCGACCTCGCGCATCGCCCGCACGCTCTCAGCCAGGTACTGACCGCCGCCGGTTATTCCCCACGCTACCCGTCTCATCCGGAGAATGGTTGATCCAGATGGCTATATATCTGGTGCAGGAAGTTACATCGTGTGTTTGAGGAGGTCTCCCCACGGCTGAGTTTGTGGTGGACCACATGCTGATGCGCCTTGGAAGATGGCTCAGGCTGGCAGGTCACGATGTGGAGAACCCCAGGTCGATGAGCGATAGAGATCTCATCGCGCAGGCAGGGAAGCGGAGAACACTCGTAACACGCGACAGGTCGCTGGCAGAGCTTTGTGAGAGAGCTGGGGTGAGATGCATTCTCATCAGATCCTCTCAGCTCGATGAGCAGCTGCGAGAGGTGCAGGAGAGGGGCATCAACCTCGGCCTCAACCCGGAGAGGTGCACCATCTGCAACGGCGAGCTTATCGATATGGAGAATGGGAGATGGATGTGCTCAGAGTGCGGAAAGATCTACTGGCAGGGGTCTCACTGGCGGGGGATCGAGGCGCGCCTCAGATCCCTGGGCTCTTAGGACGGTAACCACCGGAGATCTCCTTGGAGTTGATGTACTCTGAGAGGCGCATCTCGCCAGGCGCTATCGACCACATGTGGTTGCGGTTGAAGCAGAGCTGTGGCTCATACCGATCCCTGCTTTCCGGCTCCGTGAACGGATCTGCGGGAGGCAGCCTCTGCGGGACCGAGTTCAGTGTGCTCTCAAGCAGGCACCAGGTACCGCTCTCGTTCTGGTAGACCACCCAGCAGTGCCCATATTTTGTGCTGCCTGTGACCACAGTCCCTATCACAACCCTGACGCAGTGCTCGCTTATCCCGCTGGCGAGCAGCAGCGTTGCGAGCAGGAATGATGAGTCCTCACAGTCTCCCCTGCGCAGGGTGAGGGTCTCTGCAGGAAAGAGCCAGAAGTCTGGCATGCCAAATGCCTTTTTATCAGAGACGTACTCGATATTCTCAGCCACATACCTCCAGACCTTCCAGGCCCGCTCATCGAAAGTCCCTGCAGCCCTGGATGCCGGAAGATCTATCTCCTTCAGGGCGAGCTTGATGACCTCGCTGTCCGGGTACGATATCCACTCCCTGATATCTGTCGGGATGAAGACGTTCTCGTTCCCCAGAACAACCCTCTTGCTCCAGACTATTGTATCCCTGACGATCGTATCGCCAGACCAGTTGTATCTCAGAGCTACCCCCTCCAGAGAAACTAGTTCATTGATTATATTTAAATTTATCTACTGTAATGATCTTTGCTGCAAGGGAAATCCTCGAAGGACGAACAGATTTATAGTAATCCTTGACTATATCCGTCAGTATCCAGCGCAGTTACAAAAAAACACCATCGATGCGAGGGGCCTCCTGCCAGACGCCACCAGGGCGGATGGCTGCTTTGAGAGATGTGATGCTGCCTGGAATGTGAAAATGTCGGGGCGTGGTTGCGATATCGGAGCAATCTCTTGAGAGCGCTCTGGATGAGCTGGAGGAGATCGTCAGGGAGCTTGAGTCCGGCAGGCTCTCGCTCGACGAGAGCCTGGAGCTATTCGAGCGAGGCGTCCGGCTCGTGAGGATCTGCAGCTCTAAAATAGAGGGGGCAGAGCGCAGAATAGAATCGATCACAGGCGTGATACCTGAGGACCTGCTCGAATGAAATCCTGAATATCCAGCTCTGAGTAGACCAGCGATGAGATGAATCTCAAAAAAGTCATACGGCTCGCGTTCGGCCTGCTGCTTGTAGCCTTCCTGCTCTACAGGTTCGGCCCTGCCGAGGTGGCGCAGGTGATCCTCTCAGCAGGGCCCGAGTATGTGGTCATGGCAGTCTCAGTCTATGCCATCACATTCATCATCCTCTCAACCAGATGGAGGCTGATACTTAAAGACATGGGCGAGAATTTATCCCCGCTCTCCGCATACCGGGCTTTCGCAGGCGGGATGATACTCTCAGACATTACACCCGCCAGGATCGGGGAGTTCTCGCGGCCTCTTCTTGTGCGTGACGAGATCAAGATAGGCATCGGTCTCGCATCTGTAGTGCTCGACAGGCTCTCTGATATCCTCACGATGCTCATCCTCGGAGCATGCGGACTGGCAATCTTTTTCCGTGATAGAGCGGAATTGATAGCAGTTCCGCTGATGCTCGCGATCGTGGCTATGGTCTCTGCTGCGATCCTGCATAGCAGAGGAGCTATCATCGAGAGGCTGAGAAGATCAGATCGCCTGGCGCCGATCGCCCTCTTTTTTGATTCCATCAGCGCCGTGAATGATATCGGTGCGGTGATGACCAGATCCGTCCTCCTGACAGTCATCGCGTGGATCACACACGCTTTGAGGGTGTACCTCCTCGCGATCTCAGTAAACCAGGAGCCATCATTTCAAATGCTCTTCCTGCTCCTGCCGCTCGTCAGCGCTCTCTCGCTGATACCCTTGAGCATCTCCGGCCTGGGGCTGGTCGAGGGCGGCCTGGCAGCGCTGCTAGCATCCCAGGGGATCCCGGCATCCGCTGGCCTCTCGATAGCGTTCATGGACAGGATTGTGACGGTCGCGTTCCACATCATCGCAGGCTGGGGCGCAGCCTCGAGGGTGCTGTGGTATTGAGCCCAAAACTACGGCGTCGTGATGTCTTTTCTGGCAGGTTAGCAGACGCTTCGCATCAGGAGACGGACCTGAGCTCTGAGGCTGCCTGCTCAGGCGGAACCGGGTTTATGTGGATTCCTGTGTTCTTCTCGAAGCCCGCGATCTTTGTGACTGCCGGCTGGATTCGAATGTTCAGGTGGTACCCGGATCTCATCTGGAATATCATGTAGTTGTACGGCGGGTCGTTCAGAAGCGCAGAGAGGCGGTGGAGAGCCCCCTTAAGAGCTATGCCAAGATCCTCAAGCATCGATTCGTCGAGCTCCAGAAGATTGCTGATGTGCTTGAATGGGAGGAGCCACATCTCATAGGGGGTCTGAGAGTAGAACGGCGCTATGCATGCCCAGTCCCCTTTTGTGAATATCAGCCTCTCCGATCTCGCCTCCCTCTCGACGATGTTGCAGTAGGGGCATGCAGGCATCGATGATATCGCAGAGAGCTCACGCATCATCTGTGGGGGGACCAGAGGAAGCGCTATCAGCTGTGTGTGCGTATGGCTCAGAGACGCACCGGCCTCTCGACCCCAGTTCTTGAAGATCGAGACGTATGCAGATCCACGCTGCATGTGATATCTGTATCTTTCAGCGTAGACCTTGACCATTCTCGAGATCGTTTCCTGATCGAATGTGGCAGGGCTGCTCTCATGTTCGGGAGATTCGATTATGACCTCGTGCCCTCCCCTGGCGGGCATCGCCACCCACTCTCCTGTGGGCGCGTCCGGAGCCTGAACCATCGCAGGGTACATGTTGGGGATACATCTCGCCCACCATCCCCTGATCCGCGTCTCGCCATCCGCAAACACGCCATCGTCCCTGTAGACCGCAACTGCCCTCGGAGTCATCTCCTCGTTTCCTGGGCAGAAGGGACACTCCTTTGAGACACGCTGCTCCCTCGCCCGGATGAAATCTGTAGGACGCCTGGCCCTTTCCTTCGCTATGACGCAGTACTCCTCCAAAAAGTAATGTCGCCTCAGCTCCGGGATGCTATGACCTCCTCGTATATCTTCAACGTCTTCTCAGCTGCCTTTCGCCATGTGAACATCTCCAGGACGCGCTCCCGCGCGTTCCTTCCCCAATTCCTCAGACGATCTGGATCTTCAAGAGCGAGATTTACTCCCCAGGCGATATCGTTCGGATCCCGGGCGTTGACATGCACACCCGTAGGCTTCTCCGCCGACGGGTTCACGACGATCTCCCTGAGACCGCTTGTGCCGCTGGCCCCCACAACACAGGGGCGCTCCATCGCGGCAGCCTCGAGCGCCACTATCCCGAACGGCTCGTAGATGCTCGGGAAGATGCACAGATCCGCGAGGGCGTAATGATACGCCTTCTCCTGTGGGGAGAGGAAGCGATCCACGAGCACAACCCCGCCGAGACGCTCTGCCTCGGATCTCACATCCCCTCTCAGGGATCCGTCTCCAACCACGAGAAGCTTCGCCTCCGGATGATCCCTGCGTATTATGGGCATGGCGCTGAGAAGCTGGGACACGCCCTTGACAGGCTCAAGCCTTCCCAGGAATAAAAGGATTTTATCGGATTCCTTTAAACCGTAGCTCTCCCTCAGTATCTGGAGCCTTTCTGGCTTCACAGATGCCGGATCGAAGAGCTTAACATCGACGCCGTGGTGGCATACTCTTATCTTCTCCGCTGGAACTCCGAGCCCCTCCAGCTCGGCCTTCATCGCCTCCGATACCGTGAGCACAAGGTCCGCCAGCTTCGCGCCCTTCATCTCAAGCGAGACCAGCTGCGGATTCGGATGCCCTGAGCGCCCGATCTCGGTGCAGTGGACGTGGTATATCACCGGCATGCTTTGACGCAGCGCCATTCCTGCGGGAAGCGCGAGCCAGTCGTGTGCAACACAGAGATCAAATGGACCGGAGTCCCTCACACGGGCTGCAGCCAGCTGGTTGTAGCTCAGGAGGCTGTTCAGGAAGTCCAGACCCGAACCCCATGAGAGGGTCTCTTTTGAATAGAAGATCTCTAGAGCATCGCCAAGGGGGAGAGGGATCTCCCTGAACGCCGTCACTCCCTTCTTCGTCTCCTTTCTCTTCAGATCCGGCCTGCCCATTGTGAACACTGAGACCTTATGCCCTATCGAGGCTATCTCTCTGGATATCGAATCGACATAGACACCGAGGCCGCCATAGACCAGAGGCGGGTACTCTGTGCTCAGGTATGCTATATTCATCACACCACCAGATTTCTGTAATACTCCATGACAGGCTCCTTCCAGTCCATGTACTTTGCAAGGGCAAACGACTCCTCGCACAGTAGCCTGTACTCGATCTGATCTGCAACATGGCTCCAGGTGAAGTAATCCAGCGCCATGGCGTAATCGAGCACGGTCTCGTTGTACGTCTGCTCTATGTTATCGACCACGACAACCCCGCCCATGCCTGTCGTCAGCCTCTTTATCTTCTTCAGAGCATCGCTGAAGCCGCAGGCTCTGCTGACTATGCTCGGCGTCCCCTCCCTTCCGGCCTCGAGGCCTGTGAGCAGGAAGGGCTCGTACTGTGATGGGAACACACCTGCAACACAGCCCGCCATGATCTCGTCAGACCTCATGTTCAGCCCGCCGTCATCAGGCCCGACCCATTGAGGATACAGGATCGCAGAGACTATGCGGTTTCCTGAGACGAGCCTCCACGGCTCCAGCCCCTTCTCCTGTATCATCTTGTAGAGCCTGTTCTCCTCCCAGACGAGTATCTCCGGGGTCAGGTTGATCGGAAAACCCTTTGGGAGCTTGTCCTTCTGCTTCGGGCCGTGAGCAGCTATGAGGAAGCAGGCCACTCGAAGCTTCTCGGCAAACCTCTGCTTCATCGCCCTGTGCTTGAGCAGATGATCGTGGAGGACGAGCGCATCAAGGAGCTGCGGGTAGCCCTTGTTCTCGATCTCTATCCTCGATATGGTGAATATGGGGATTATGTTCTCAGGGTCGATCTTCTCCCCGCCGTAGAGGTCGTAGAGCGTATCTGAGAGGAACTTCTGTATCCTGGCTCTGCAGCGGTTCTTCTTATCCCAGTCTATGTAGTCCTGCTCCACCTCTATCCCGTTTCTTATGACGATGCCCTTGAGGTCGTGGAAGAGCATCGCCTCCTTCATCGTGGAGTCGCCGACGAAGGTCACGACATCCGCATATCTCGCCAGGCCTTCTAGTGCCGCCATCGAGATGGGGGTGTTCGGAGGCCAACGCTTCTCGCCCTTGGCGATCATCTCCAGGGATCTGTGGCCCGCTGCCCTTCCAGTGACGGTGGCATGGAGCGTCGCCATCGTGCGGACGGGCTGGCCGAGAGCCTTGAGTCGCGCAAGAGCGTAGAAGACGCCGAACTCATGGCAGTGCAGCGATATCCTTATCTTTGGAAGCACAGAGCGGGCGAACTCTGAGACTGCCTTGTCAGCGTATTTCTCTGCAGGCTCCTCAGCCATCGACTTCAATACCCGAACAAGCTCTGATATCGCATAGGAAAGGCAGAGGTAGTGTGTGTACTCTGGACCGTTGCTCAGGCGCTCGTACTTGAGCGAGTCCAGCCCCACAAGCCTCCACGCCTCCTCCTTTATCGCGTTTGTGAGCGTCATCTCTCTGGCGTCCCTGCGAACTATGCAGCTGTCGTAGTAATGCGTGTCGAAGAGTATGTACCCGACAGGAACGTCGTTGTACGTCATCTGGCCTGATACGGACTTTATACCCAGAGATTCAAGCCGCTCCAGAGCAGTCTTTATCTCGCTGCCCATGCTCAGCGGCTCAAGTCCGGATACGTCCGTCACCCTCATCTTTCCCCTGTTCCAGTCTGCTCCTGCAGTCGGGAAGTACGGGCCTGCGACCAGGATCCTCAGATCGTCCTCGATCTCGCCGCTGCCTACAAGTTTAGCAAGTGTCCTGGCCTCTGCATCTATGACGTTCCATATTCCGCCCATCTTGTTTGAGACCGGACCCGCCTCCTCTCCTGCGATCACGATCCATCTCTGTATCATGATATCCCTCACGGATAGGGCGATAGGCCCGATACCGCCATGCCCTCGTCCGAGATATCGAGAACCCTTATGCTGTTCGATATCTTCGAGCCCCGCATCTTCATAACATAAATGAAACGCACAAGTGCGTTGCCGATTCTGTCCCTTCCGAGCATCGTGCACGAATCAGCGCCGTACTCCAGTATCTGGTTCATGCCGAATGCGGTGCCTATCGTTATGACTGACGTCGCCTTTGTGGCTCTCAGACTCGAGAATAGATCATCTGCCAGCGATCTTATCTTGAAGGGTGCCTGAACTGCATAGAAGAACGCCATGAGGTCGTCGACAAACACCCTCTGCGGGTTCTCCTCCTTCACCTTCCGCTCGACCAGCTTTCTGAAGTTTATGAGAAACTCGACAGGATCAAGGTCTATGCTTTTCTGGAGCCTGAGCACAGGATCTGTGACATCGACGATGACCAGCTTTTTCTCCTCTTCCAGCTTCCAGAGATCCCAGTTGAACGAGGAGTACATCTCCCTCTTGAGGGACTCCGCATTCTCAGAGGGGGTTATTATCATCCCCTTGTCACCTATCTTGATGCCCTCATATATGAACTGGGTTGCGAAGACCGTCTTTCCCGTACCTGAGCCACCGGTGACGGTATTGACCGTCCCTTTGTTGAAGCCGCCATTCACCAGCTCATCGAAGCCTGGTATGCCTGACCTGACTTTTGTATATTTTTTGGCGCTAACCGCCTCAACATCACGCGTATCCACAGTAACTCCTCCTTTACATTCTCAGGGTCTGTAGTACTTAGTTTTTCCGGTAGGACCTGTCCGAATAAGATAAAAGCAAGAGCTGAGTATAGTGTTACTTCAATGAAATTTAAAGAGGTGATGCCGGATGACATCCACATCTTTGATTTCTGTGTTATCCAGCATACCCCTATTCAGCAGGAATAAGGTGCCTTTAGAAATTAAGCTTTTCGCGATAGCGACCTACCTGGTCTCATCCAGTGTGAGGAGGACAGCGTCAGTTCTT
>NZ_JANIHG010000055.1 GCF_024518575.1 Methanothrix sp.
GCTTTTACCCCTCTCTTAATCATAATACTGAAATGGCTTTTGGAGAGATATTTAGCATATTAGATGGATAAATTTGCTCTGCTGACAGAAAATTTTGCGGGGCACGTTCTTTTTGACACTTTATGTAGCTTGACATTGTCGTACAGGATGTGCAAAAATGGAGACCGGATGACCTCCTACAGCTCCATCATTCGGATCCGACCTTCTGCTGCCCTGAACGCGGGCCTGCCTGCACCAGCCTGAAGATCTGTGTTTGTCCTGCACCACCTTCATCCTTCCACCCCCTCGATCCTTCTCCTCGACCTGGCGGCGTCCTCTGCGATCTCCGATCTCCCCAGGACCCTGGCCATCGACTCGATCGCCTCCAGATACCTGACGATCTGGTCCAGATAGTTGATCAGATCTCCCTCGTATCCGTATATCCCATAATCGTCGCTGAATTCATCTAGGATCTCCTTCGGGTCCATTCCCTGCGATCTCATCTCAAGAATTCGCATCGAGACAGACCGCTCGACGCATCCGCAGTAAGGCGCCTCCCTGCAGTTGCATCGCATGAAATCCCTCGCGAACCGCAGGCACTCCTCCTGGATTCTACGATCGAGCTTGAGAAGATCTGGGCTCGAGATGAGATCGAAGAAGGATCCCTGGAAGACCCTCTGCGCCACCTGCATTCTGATCCTGAATGATATCTCCTCTGCCGCCCTCAGGAACAGGGCATCGAACTGCTCGAGTTCGACAGCGATCTCGATGGAGGGCTTTCCGGCCTCCATGCCTTTTATAACAAGTTCTGCCTGATCCGGGCTCAGGAAGTGAGCTGCCACCACCCTGCCGAGCCTCGTGGGAGATATGCCCCTCACGAGATCCCTCTCGCGCAGGATCTCCATAGATCTATTGAGATCGTCCAGGCCGATCGTGAGCCTGTGCAGCCCCTTCAGGTCCTCCATGGATCGGGCGACGGCTGTGTTTGCGAGGACCTCCTCGAGCTGCTGCTGCTCCTCGTAATGCGGTGAGACGTCCTCTACAGAGCTGCTTAGAAGCCTCAGGGCGACCTCATCCTCGGTCTCTGTGCCGCTGTAGTGCCTCCCGGGCTCTGCGAGTATGTACACAAGACCCCTGTCATGATATCCGGGCCTGCCTGCCCTGCCGAGCATCTGGTTGAATTCATGCACCGTCAGCCACTCGATCCCCATCGCGAGCGTCTCAAATATCACCTGCGATGCAGGAAAATCCACGCCCGCAGCCAGCGCGGATGTCGTGACGACCGCGTTGATCTTCCCCTGAGCGAATAGCTCCTCTATCCTCTTACGCTCATGGTACTGGAGGCCTGCATGATACGCGACCGCCCCTGGAATCGCCTGCGCGAGCGAGAAGCACTTCTTCCTGGAGTTCGTGAATATTATCGTCTGTCCTTTGTATCCGGTCGAGGATCTGACAGACGCCCCGGAGTTCACCAGTTTTCTTATCAGCTGCAGCTTGTCAGCGGGCGATGTGAAGATCAGGTGTCTCTCAATGGGCACAGGCCTGATCTCGTACTCGACCAGCTCTGCGCCGAGCCTCTTTGCGAGAGCTGCCGGATTTCCGACGGTCGCTGAGAGGTAGATGAACTGCGCCCCGGGAGCGACGAACCTCAGCCGCGCGATCATTCCCGCGAGCCTGTGGCCGCGCTCAGGGTCCTCGAGCATGTGGACCTCGTCTATGACCACTGTCCCGATCCTTCCAAGGCTCCTGCCGCTCCGGAGAATCTGGTCGATGCCCTCGTATGTTCCAACGAGTATATCAGCATCCAGATCCGTCGGGAGGTTGAAGTCCCTCCCAAGCCGCAGCCGGCTCACACCCACCTTTATGGAAGTCCTGAATCCAAGCTCGGAATAAGCGGAGAGCTGCCCGAACTTCTGGTTTGCCAATGCGACCAGTGGGACGAGAAAAAGAAGCTTGCCTCTTCCCTCGATCAGATTCTTAATGCCCGCGATCTCGCCGATCAGGCTCTTCCCGGTCGCTGTCGCCGATACGACAAGAAGGCTTTTCCCGTCGAGAAGTCCCTTCCTCACAGCCATCGCCTGCACAGGCAAAAGCCTGCTGAGCCGCCTCTTGAGATGATCTTTGAGTTCCATGGGAACCTCGATCTCGTCAAGGTTCAGAGATGCGACCTCCTCACAGGCGGGTATGACATCGAACCTGGTAAGCTCGGGATCGATCCTCTCGAGATTGAGGAGATCCATGACCTGATCCAGGTCGCGCCTCCTCGCAAGTATCCCTGCGAGATGCCTTCTCCCGGCTCTCCCGATCCCTCTGAACTCTGCCTCCCGGTTTATCTCATCGACTGCGCATCTGTAGCATATTCTGGAGCCCCTGTAACTCACAGAGTCCTCTCCGAGGAGCGTGACCCTCTTTCTTCCAAGACAGTGCTGGCATACAGAGACCCTGTGATGCTTCAGCTGGTATGCATTCAGCAGCTCTACGAATCTCTGCTCCAGAGCCTCTTCGCCCTTTGCTACAAAGATGCCCCTTGCCTTTCGTAGCAGCTTAACACAATCGTCAGGGGGGAGATACCTCACGGTATCTTTCTTAACCAGAAACTTGTATGGTCTGGGTCCGCTTGGGGTATCCTTTATGCGAAGATATCCCTCGAAGACCACCCTGTCATCCTTTATTGGCAGCAGAAGAATCCTGGATTTCTCGGCCTGCGCCAGAACGTTCAAGCTCATCCTGTCAGGGTGAGGTCGACGAGCTCGTACTTAATACCTTCTGACTCCAGTCGGTTCAGAATCACTGGGATCTGC
The DNA here is from genome assembly GCF_024518575.1 of Methanothrix sp. Taxonomy (GTDB): domain Archaea; phylum Halobacteriota; class Methanosarcinia; order Methanotrichales; family Methanotrichaceae; genus Methanothrix_B. Next base: position 2,781 of record NZ_JANIHG010000055.1, read on the forward strand.
TCGTCGACGCTGACTATGATTGAGGAGACGCCATGGTAGGCGGCCTCGACCACCGCCTCCTTAGATCCGAAGAATACATCCGGCTCCCTCCCGACCTTCCTCAGGGAGACGAGAGCTTCTATCCCCAGGGCTCCCACAAGACCTCTCTCGGGTATCAAGCCAGCGAGCGTCTTGAGATCAACACGCCTGCTGCCGCCCAGCTGGACCCTGGGAACCTTGCAGATCTTTATCCTGCCCTCCTCGAGACTTATTAGACCTTTCAGGTCGGAGACCCCGACATCCTCCCCACGGGACGCATCGGAGATCGCTATTCCGCTGGCCTCAACATCCGGACGATGATGTGTAGCATACAGAAGGCCGTTCTCCATCTCGAGCGTCACACGCTCCCCCTCTGATATATCGTCCCTAGCGATCGCAGGCCATACAGAGACGTGGTTGATGACCTCCTCCATCACAACCCTGGCGTAGCGCTTGAGCTCAGCTGCGCTCTCAAGTAGCCACTCCACACCCTTTTTGGTTATTCTGTAGCGCATCCTGCCGTCCGTCTCGACGAGGCCATCTGCAACAAGCTCCTTTATGTACTCGGAGACAGCCTGTGGTGTCACCCCGAGCTTGTCAGCCACCTCCTTCTGCCTGACGTTCGGCTGATGCGCGGCGATCTCCACAAGTATCTGGAACCTGGAGCTGTCCCGTCTCGACTGGAGAACGTTTGGCATTGTTACTTCCTCTTCGGCCTGAGTGACCTGCGTCTGGAATCAATCCTCAGAGAGCTCTATCCTCTGACCTCTCACAGTCAGCCCTTTCGCGCGTTTGGCAACCGCCTTAAGATACATCTGGCTCTTTCCGAGATCCCGCGAGAGCGTTGATATCGATGTCATGCCTGAGCTGACCTTCTCCCTGAGCTTTTCTGTTATGTCCCTGAGCTCCTCATCAGACATGAATGTTACCCTGATGAGATCGCTGAGATCCTCCATGGACGAGAAAAAGTTCGCCTGAACCCTTGAGAAGGCCGAATGGTACTCCTTCTCCGGGCTCTTGCCAGGCTCCGGCACCCTCCACTTCGTCTCTATCAGGCCACTCTTCCGGAGAAGCTCTATGGACTGGCTGACGCTATCGTTGTCTCCAAAGATCTCAACAAGCTCCCTCTCAGTGAGCCACTGATCACAGAGCTTATCGAAAACCCTTTTGTGAGATTCAGAGCCGAAAACCTGAAGCAGAGGGACCAGATCAGATGGATCGTTGATGATCCTAGTTCTTTTCCCGTTCACAGAGCATCCCACGCTCTGTTTTGGAGCTTACACCACTTAAAGCTTTTGAGAGAACAGCCATGATGCACACTTTCGGGTCGAATTTTGAAGAGCTTCAGGGAGACGGGCATCGACAGATATAGATGTATGGATGGCCACACGAGGTTGAGAGGTACATGAAATGAAGGTTGCATCTGTTGTCGGGGCGAGGCCGAACTTCGTAAAGCTCGCGCCCCTCTCCAGGGCAGTGCGGGACAGATTTCATGAGGTGATAGTTCACACAGGCCAGCACTATGACTACGAGATGGACAGGATATTCTTCGACGAGATCGGGATCCCCGAGCCGGACCACCATCTCGGGGTGGGATCGGGCAGCCACGGCAGGCAGACGGGCGAGATGCTGGCTCGCATCGAGGACGTCCTGATGAAGGAGGGGCCAGATGCAGTCGTTGTCTTTGGAGACACAAATACGACGCTTGCTGGAGCGCTGGCTGCGGCGAAGCTCCACATCACTCTGGTCCATGTGGAGGCTGGGCTGCGCTCATACGATCGCAGGATGCCGGAGGAGATCAACCGCGTGCTTGTCGATCACTGCTCTGATCTCCTGAGCTGTCCCACAAAGACGGCTGTGGATAACCTTCGGCGTGAGGGGATTGTGGAGGGTGTATACCTGACAGGAGATGTGATGGTTGATGCGATGGACCTCTGCAGGGACATATCAAGGCGTTCAACGATTCTGGAGAGGCTGGAGCTCAGGCCGAAGGAGTACATTCTGGCGACGCTCCACCGTGCGGAGAACACTGATGACAATGAAAGGCTCAGGGAGATCATCGGCGCGTTCGAGGATATCGGAAGCAGTCTGGTATTTCCCTGCCATCCGAGGACTGAGAGAAGGCTCAGAGATCTAGGGCTCTGGAATTCCCTGAATGAGAGAATAAAGGTGATAAAACCGGTGGGGTATCTGGATATGCTCCAGCTCGAGAGGAACGCTCTGAGGATCCTCACGGACTCGGGTGGCGTGCAGAAGGAGGCGTATATATTCAGGGTACCATGTGTTACGCTCAGAGATCGCACTGAGTGGGTGGAGACCGTGAAAGATGGATGGAACGTCCTCGCTGGAGCCTCCAGGGAGAGCATAGTGAGGTATGCGAGAGGCTTTGTGCCATCCACTCCACAGACACATGTCTTCGGAGACGGAGAGGCGAGCCGTAGGATCGCGGATCTGATGGAGAGCTTTATGAGATCGAGCCGCGATTTCTCGGGGGAGCGTGTAAAAGCACCGTAATTCATGGAGCTGACGCGTCTGATGAAACTATTCGCTCTGATTCTGGCGATTCTGCTCGTCTCTCTCACAGCATATGGGAGACCTGACCTCACGGTTGAGAGCGTGGGATCGGAGCTCGACGCCGGAAGGGTGGGCAGCATCGTTCTGAGCATCAGGAACGCTCAGACAAATTCCACAGATGAGACACCCTACACCTTAAACAGCTCTGATGCCATATCTCTGGTCCTGAGGGCGGTCAGCCGCGATGATAGGTTTAGGATTTTGAGCGAGCCGCTGCATCTCGGCTCGCTGCGTTCCGGGTCTGAGATCAGGGTGGAGATCGCCGCGCTCGCGGGCGAGGATATCGGCGTCTATCCGGTGGATATCATACTGAGCTACATGTGGCTCTCTGGCATCGATACGTCCGGAGGGAGATCTCCTGAGGTGTATTTCCTGTATGAGAACTCCACCGATGTTTTCCATGTTGAGGTGAAGGTCGTCTCAGGTCCGGTTCTTTCCCTGATCTACAGCGGATCCTCTCTCGAGATCAGGAACCTGGGCGACAGGACAGCGAAGAATGTGAGCGTGCAGATCGATTTCCCTCTGATTCTCAGGAGATCCGGGATCGAGCTCGGCGAGATCCCTCCCGGGAGATCGAAGGGCATCGAGATCCCCAGAGTTGAGGAGCGAGAGTGCCCTGTGGTTTGCAGGGTGAACTACACGTCTGGATTTACAGAGGTCAGCACAGAGCTGGCGACTGTGATCAGAGCACAGGTTCTTCCCAGAGGTGTGATTCTGCTGATACCGATGATCGCCGCGGCGCTCTATGTGATCTTGAGGAGAGACGATCTCAGGAGGAGGATGAGGTAGGCGAAAAACCGGCTGCGTGAAAATACCCTGATACATGGGTTTCCTCCAGAAGTTCCAGGAGGCGTGTACTTATTTGGGTGTTCATGTTTTGTTTATTGCGACTGTTGGCGATATCTCCAAAGTGTACTCGCATGTCTCCAAGAGCGTACCCGCTTCTGTATTAAGACAGCAGGATATCGCGGATGAGTGGCGAGGTGTGTTCTGGCTCCTCTGTGCTGATGCCAGCTTGCTTTAAGCGATGGCACATGGATAGAATACACAATACCCCTCTCTCTGAATCATAATACTGAAATGGCTTTTGGAGAGATATTTAGCATATTAGATAGATAAATTAGCTCTGCTGACAGAAAAATTTTTCGGCACACGTTCTTTTTGACACTTGGTGTAGTATATTGGTGTATTCTATCCATACCTAGAGAACTTTTGGCTATATTGAAAATATCTTCTATTTTAGACCGTATTTCTTTAAAACATTCCCATTTCGCTAT
>NZ_JANIHG010000002.1 GCF_024518575.1 Methanothrix sp.
CTAATGCGGAATCATGCGCATCTTTTACGCCCTCTCAGGAATCTTATCGTCCGTGGATGCGAAGACCGCATCTATCGCTGAGCAAATCGCCAGTACGACAAGAATCCGATACGGTGCGCTGGAAGCGTGCCTGATAAAGTAGCTATTTTCTCACAGTGAAGTTGCCAGACTCACGCATAGTTCGGGAGATCCGGCTCCTCGCACGCGCCATGCGTATCTGCCTGAAGCACCCTGGCGATCGCGCGCTCGAAGTCCCTCTGGAGCACCTGCGTCCGCTCCTCGCGGATCGCAGACATTCCTGCCTCGGTGACGATCGCCCTCAGGTCTGCACCGCTCGCGTTCTCTGTGAGATCCGCTATGCTTCTCAGATCAACATCTGGGCCGAGGTTCATTCCCCTTGTGTGGATGAGCAGAATCGAGTGCCTGCCATCGCGATTCGGCAGAGGGACGTATATCGCCCTGTCGAACCTTCCGGGCCGCAGGAGGGCTGGATCAAGCATATCAGGCCTGTTGGTGGCGCCTATGATCTTCACCTCTCCCCGCGGATCGAAGCCGTCCATCTCAGCGAGCAGCTGCATCAGGGTCCTCTGAACCTCGCGGTCACCGCTGGTGGCTCCATCAATACGCCTCGCGCCGATGGCGTCGAGCTCATCTATGAATATGATCGCAGGGGCCTTGTTCTTTGCAAGGTCGAAGAGCTCCCGTACAAGCCTGGCCCCCTCGCCTATGTACTTCTGGACGAACTCGCTCCCGACCACCCTCAGGAACGTCGCCTCTGTGCTGTTTGCCACAGCTTTCGCGAGAAGGGTCTTGCCGGTGCCCGGAGGCCCATAGAGAAGAACGCCCTTCGGCGGCTCTATCCCGACCGCCTGGAAGAGGTCAGGCCTCTTCAGAGGAAGCTCCACGATCTCCCTGAGCTCTGCGATCTGGCTGTCGAGACCGCCGATGCTCTCGAATGTGACATCAGGCACCTCCTCGACCTCCATGCCGAAGACCATCGGATCGCGCGGCGATGGAAGGACGCACATCACCGCGAACGTCTGCTGGTTCAGGCCGACCTGCACGCCGGGCCTGAGCTCCTCCTCGATGAACTGTGAGACGCTCACGACAAGTCTCGGACCGGTGCTCGATTTCACTATCACCCTGCTCTCGTCGAGAACCTCCACAACCGTGCCGACGATCATGGGCCCGACGCGCAGGCGCTCAAGCTCGCTGCGGAGCTTCCGGGCCTCGCGCTCGTACTTGAGCTTCTGGTTCTCTATGAGCCGCTTCTCGCCCTCAGCGCGGTCCTTCTGCTCCCTCAGCGCGAGGTTTCGCTCCTCAAGCTGCTTCATCCTGTCCAGGATGTACTTCGAGAAGTCGGGTCCACTTTGAGGCTCGTTCATCCCATCTCCAAAGCTTATTAAACTCCGAGGGCTATAAAAGATTTCCGAGATGAGAGAGATGAGCGATAGGCAATGTGAGATCTGCGGCGCGGACATCTCTGGCTCTCCCGAGAGGATAGTGATCGAAGGCTCTGTCCTGGAGGTGTGCAAGAGCTGCGCTCGCTTCGGCAAGCCTGAGGATAAATGGTCTCCTGTCCCTAGAAAGATCGTGCCTGTTGAGAGGAGCTTTCGCGTGCAGAAGCCAAAGCCACGCGACCACTTCAGGGATCTGGTGGAGGTAGTGCCGGATTATGGAAATATTATAAAAAATGCCAGGGAGAGCATGAATCTCTCTCTCGAGGACCTGGCCCTCAGGATTAAGGAGAGGGCATCTCTTCTGAGAAAGATCGAGCGCGAGGAGCTCGTCCCCGAGGATGATGTTAGGAAGAAGCTCGAGAAGGAGCTCAAGATAAAGCTCACCGAGGAGACGACCGAGGAGAGGCTCAAATCCCGGGGAGGTTCGAAGGTTCTGACGCTAGGGGATATCGCAAACATCAGAAAGAGATGATCTCTCAATGGCTGTCGTTGGAGGCGCAGAAGAGGCTGCAAGATGCATACTCTCAGGCGGCATTGTGGTATATCCCACAGAGACCGTCTATGGCATAGGCGCAAACGCTCTTGATGAAAGCTGCATCGCAAGGGTCTACGCGATCAAGAGGCGCCCCCTCGACAAACCGATATCCATAGCCGTATCAAGCTTCGAGATGCTCTGCGAGGTGGCATACCTCCGGCCCGAAGATCTGGACATGATGAGAGAACTTCTGCCAGGGCCTGTGACATTTCTTGTGCGGAAGAGGCCAATCGTCCCAGATATGCTCACAGCCGGATCTCCACTTGTCGGAGTCAGGTACCCTGATCATGAGATAGCGCTCAGGCTCATCGAAATGACCGGGCCGATCACGTCCACAAGCGCAAACATCACCGGCGGCACGCCACCATCAGATCCACGAGATATCGATCCGGAGATTTTATCTCGGGTGGATATGCTCATCGATGGAGGGAGATGCAGATACGCCATACCCTCCACCCTCGTGGACCTCTCCACCATGAGGATCCTGAGGATGGGCGCGATGGCAGACAGGGTTCTAGAGGTAATCGGGCGATGAGAGCCAGAATCAGGGACTTTCTTGAGAGCAGGGACGGCTGGATATTCTCGGTCGTGGATTACATCCACACCGATGGCGTGAGATCCCTGCTCAGATACATCCCGGATGAATCCGGGGACAGGATCGCACGTGGCACAAGATACAGAAAGCTGGATTTCGAGGAAGCATTTGATTTTCTCAGGATGCAGCATCCTGATTATGTCAGGGATGTCCATGTAGTTCCTTTTGATGATGTGAAGAGATTCTTCAGGCCGGCTGATGAGCTTCCGAGGGTGAGAGCTGAGGATGAGAGGGTCAGGAGGATCGTTGACATACTGGAGGATCACGGCGTCCCTGAGAGATGCATCGGGATCACTGGATCGATGCTCCTGGGCCTCCACAGCAGATCATCAGACATAGATCTGGTTGTTTATGGGAACGCCTGGTGGAGGGCGAGGGATGCAATAGCTGATGCAAAGCGCAGCGGCTCGATCCAGGAGCTAGACAGCGCAACATGGATGAAGATCTACATGAAGAGGAAGCCCTCGATCCCCTTCGATGAGTTCGTGGCGCATGAGATGCGCAAGGGCAACCGCGGAATGATAGATGGCACGTACTTTGATCTCCTCTTTACAAGAGAATGGGATGAGATCGTTCCTGTACCCGAAGGAAGGCCAGTGTGCAGAAGCAGAATAGTCGCAGAGGTTGTCGACGCCAGATACTCCTTCGACAGCCCCGGTATTTTCAGGCTTGATCATGAGATCGGGGAGATACTCTGCTACTCTCACACATATGCAGGCCAGGCATTCGAGGGAGAGATGATCGAGGCATCTGGAGTGATCGAGGAGACTTCAAACGGCCTGAGAATGGTTGTCGGCACGACGAGAGAGGCGAAGGGTGAGTGGATACGCTCGCTGACGCTCATGTCGAGCCTATCCAGAGGGTGCGGATGATGGGGGTGATCTGAACGTTCGAGGTTGTTCCTTTCGATATAGCGATCGGGCAGTACAAAGTCATGCTCAACATCGCAGATGCCAGAGCGATGGGTCTCAATCCGGGAGACAGGGTTCGTGTTAGAACGAGGGGCGCATCTCTGACAGCGATTCTTGACGTGACCGGGCAGATGATCAAGCAGGGGCAGGTCGGCATATTCACAGAGGCTTTCATGCATCTGAAGGAAGCTAAGAGCGTGGAGATATCGCCTGCGCCAAGGCCTGCCTCGATATCATACATAAAGATGCTGATGGACAGGCAGAAGCTGAGCGAGGACCAGATCAGGAGCATAGTGAGGGATATCGTCGATAACAACCTCAGCGAGATTGAGCTATCAGCGTACATCACAGCATCCTACATCCATAACCTGGATCCACAGGAGACGGAATGGCTCACCAGGGCGATGATAGAGACAGGCGAGAGGATATACTTCGATAAGCATCCTGTCGTGGACAAGCACAGCATAGGTGGGGTTCCCGGGAACAAGGTCTCGATGCTCGTGGTTCCGATTGTCGCAGCCTCAGGTCTGCTCATACCGAAGACAAGCTCTAGAGCGATAACAGGCGCAGGCGGGACCGCGGATCTGATGGAGGTTCTCGCGCCCGTGGAGTTCACAGCGGATGAGATCAAGGAGATCACAGAGACCGTTGGAGGGGTTATCGCATGGGGCGGCGCCACGAACATAGCGCCAGCTGACGACAGGCTGATAAAAGCGGAGTATGCCCTCGCCATCGATCCCTACAGCCAGATGCTCGCCTCGATAATGGCGAAGAAGGGGGCCGTCGGCGCTGACGCTGTCGTGGTCGATATGCCCACCGGCCCTGGAACGAAGCTGGAGACGCCGGAGAAGGCGAGGACGCTCGCGAAAGACCTCACAGACCTTGGAGAGAGGCTGGGGATCAGGGTGGAGTGCGCGATGACCTTTGGCGGCTCTCCGGTTGGCCGCACAGTGGGGCCTGCTCTCGAGGTCAGAGAGGCTTTAAAGATGCTGGAGACAGGCGAGGGGCCGAACAGTCTCAGGGAGAAGAGCCTCGCCCTCGCAGGCATACTCCTGGAGATGGGAGGGGTCGCGGCCAGGGGAGAGGGGTACAGAGCCGCGGAGGAGATACTGACTAGCGGAAAGGCCCACAGGAAGCTCATGGAGATCATCGAGGCGCAGGGCGGGGATCCGAATATAAAGAGTGAGGAGATCCAGATCGGAGAGCATCAGAAGCAGATACTCTCCCCGACGAACGGATACGTGGTCGCATTCTACAATAAGAGAATCATAGAGATCGCAAGGGCTGCAGGCGCGCCCGCTGACAAGAAGGCGGGAGTGATAATACACAAGAAGATGGGGGAGATCGTGAAGAAGGGCGAGCCGCTGCTCACGATATGCTCAAGCACAGACTGGGAGCTGGAGTGCGCGGTGAAGATGTGCTCGATGAGGGACGCCCTGGAGCAGCCGCCGATAGTCGTGGAGGGCATGCTGCTCGAGAGGTACCCGACCGAGAGGTATCCGAGAACGATATGATTGATTCGCTCTTGTGTGTTTAGCGAGTTGAAGGTCATGCAGTCTGGTGGCACCAATTTGCCAAAGCGCTTAGCATGACCCGATTATCAGATGTAAGAGAGGGATTCACATGGAGAAGATGAAGGTAGCTGTTGTGTACCACGAGGACTTTCCGGTACATGGATACTCTGTGCTGAAGGACAGGATCAAACCATCTTTCGACGCCCTCATGAGCTCCGGGCTAGTAGATGGCGTTGAAGTGCAGGTGTTCAGGCCTCAGCCAGCGCCTGTAGAACTTGTGGCCGAGGCGCATACAGAGAACCACATGCACAACATGAGGCACGACCCGCACTGGAACGTCGCTTTGCTCTCTGCAGGAAGCGTGCTGATGGCAGCTGATCTGGTGGTCTCCGGAAAGGCGGAGTCGGCATTCGCGTACACCGGAACAGCAGGACATCACGCATCCAGGGGAAGCTGCTGGGGGTTCTGCTACTTCAACGATGTCGCGATAACGATACTCAAGCTCCGCAAGATGGGACTCAAGCGCTTTCTTATCATAGATGTCGATCCGCATTTCGGAGACGGAACCAGAGACTTCTTCGGGAACGATCCGGATGTCTTCCACATCAACTTCCACTCGGGATCGCAGAAGGAGTTCGATCGAGAGAGGAACAACTACGACTTTGGAATAGGGTGGAACGCGAACGACGAGACGTTTTTGAGGGAGCTGGAGAACGCGCTGAAGCTCACGGAAGGCTTCGACTACCAGCTATGCTTCGTTATATTCGGGCATGATTCGCATACCGATGACTATGGCGGGTTCGACCTCACGCTGAATGCGTACCCGAAGATGGCGAGCATGATCAAAAAAGCGGTCGATGGCAAACCTCTCATATTCGTCCTAAGCGGCGGCTCGAATCCTGATGTGGCTCGCCGTGCGATTCCGGATGTGATCGCTGTGCTCGCGGGACGGTGGCCGTATTGAGGATGGCGTCGAGCTGCTACATATGCATACTGGAGAGAGCTGGATTCGAGTGCGAGCTCCTCTCACTGCCTGAGGGGCAGCGGCTCGATCTGGTAGAGGGTCTTCTGAAGTTCATGGCATCGCACATGAGAGATGTGCCTGCCACCGTTGGAACCGAGCGTGAGCTCATGCTCAAGCGGATAAGCGGCGTCGCGGATCCGTACAGGAGACTCAAGGAGGAGAGCAATTCCGTCGCCCGTGATCTTCTTCATGTGGCTGAGAGGTTCTACGATCTCAGCGAAGATCGTATGGAGGCTCTTGTCAGGATAGCTGCTGCAGCGAACTCGATGGAGTTCGGGGTGAGGGGTCACGAGTTCGATAACAGGTCGTTCTCATCTGTCTTCGAGGAGACGCTCAAAGAGGATCTGGTCGGAGATCTGGATGCTCTGAAGAAACTCCTGGCCAGCTCTTCGAATATATTCTACCTCACAGACAATGCTGGAGAGGTCGTGTTCGATCTCTTTGTGATAGAGAAACTCAGAGAGGCGGGAAAGAGGGTGGTCATAGGTCCGAAGGCAGAGCCGATACTGAATGATGTTACAGCTGATGAGCTGAGAGGGATGACCGATGCGGAGATCGTGCCCACAGGGGGCGTGGTCGGGATCTCCCTGGAGAGAATAAACCCTGATGCGAGGAGGCTGCTTTTCGATACTGAGTGGCTGGTGATCGCGAAGGGTATGGGCAACTTCGAGACGATCAGCGAGTTTGAGGAATCTCTCAGAGGGAGACTGATCTACATCCTCAGGGCGAAGTGCGAGCCTGTCGCGCGCGCGAACTGCGTCCGCCGGGGATCTCTGGTCGCGAGGGCCTACCTGTAGAGCATATCATCCTCATATTCCTCGACCTCTGGCGCCTCGATCTCCTCCGCCTCCTCTTCCTCCTCGATCTCGAGCTGCGAGACGTCTATCTCCATCTTGAGAAGATTTTTGAGGGATAGCAGGAGGCTCCTGGCAGCGTTCAGATCCACAAGTCTGTCCCCTGATGTTGTCCCGAGGATGCAGAATCCTCTGAGGCCGTAGAGTGGGGCCATGCCAGCTATGATTCCATTCATCCCGCCTATTATGCTGCTGGGCATCACAGATATGCCCGCGTTCTTCAGCAGCTCCACACCAGCAGCTTCTGTGGATGTTCCCACAACATTCTCATGAACAGCTCCCACGTAGGCGGCGAGAGTCACGACATCCCTCACTCCCATCGCCCTCATCTCGCTCAGGATCTCGCCTGCGAGCCTGTTCATGCCCAGGACCTCAAGCGGCTGGGCATCTGACGTGAGCAAAATGATATCATCTCTTCCCTCAGGAGAGAAGACGTCGAGCGTGAAGAGCCTGGCTATGCCCTCCTGGATCAGAACCTGTGGGGGGAAGCCGCTGAAGGGCAGCGTCATGATCATTCTTGAATTCATATAGCTGATCAGGTAATCGACCGCGACCTTCCCAACGCTGCCTATCCCCGGGAAGCTCACAACCGCCACCTTTCTCTCGAAGAGCATCGCCTCAGGGTTGGAAGTGCGGCTATAACATGGTTTCGATAGAGACCCCCGCATGCGAGAGAAGAGGCGTGCCAAAAGGATGAAAAGAGGGCCTGCCCGGAAGACTTCCGGGAGCCATCTGCAGATGATTCGACTTTATATGCCCCATCCGGACAGATCTGAAAATATTGGAGAGATCACTCCCCAACAGCCCAGATGACCCAGTTCACCGGAATTGTTCTGTTATCTCTGACCGGAAGCACGGCGGGAGAGAGGTTGCCTGTGGATCTGTCGAATACGAACGATTGATTCTTCGCGTTATCCAGCTCTGCAAGTGTCCCCACAGCTCCACGCTCGTATAAGACTACGTAGAAATCACCGTTGACTGCCACAGAGGGCACCTCAATTCTCGCAACCCCAAAACCTGCTGGGAACGTGAAGTACTCAAGCTGGATATCAGACCAGTGATACAGGAGCTTGAGGTCGCTGTCTCTTATCTCAAGTGCTATGGTCCTTGCTGGTGGCAGCTCTGTCTGTGTCTTGTTCCAGCCGTCGGTTCCCGGAACGAGCACTTCCTGAATCTTCCAGTTCTGGCTCGGCGCGGTCAGCTTCACCGCCTTTCCAAGGAAGTAGTTGGTGGTAAGGGTGGCGTTCATCTCAGTCACGTTCTTTCCGCTATCAGCCCTCAGAAGCACCGGCTCAGCAGCGACAATCCCTGTGAAGAGCAGGACTGTGACGCAGAACAAAGCCGCAAACACGATCTGTTTACTCATATTGGTCACCCATGGTAATTTTACAGCGTACTTATATAGATACTGCTCTGCTGCAGGTATTCGACGAATAAAATATCAAAGCCCTTTCGGCTCCTCCTTTGATGCGATCTTGCGGATGAGCGCGATTATGCCAGGCTTGCTGCTCTGCAACCCCATGGAGCTGAGAAGCTCTCTGTTGAACCTCTCGGCGATCTCGTCGAAGATCCTCCGGTAGGCGACGCAGTATGGATCCACGCCTCTTATCATTCCATCTGTATGTGATATCGCATTGTAAGGGCATCCGCCCCTGCAGTATTTGATGTGTCTGCATTTCTTGCAGTGCACCTCCACGCACTCCCTGAAGCGGTTCATCCGCCTCCAGGCGTCTGAGCTTTTGATTTCTTCCATCGAGGGGCGATCGTAGACGCTGCCCATGACGTAATCGGGCATCCCGACAAACCTGTAGCAAGGGTATATGCTTCCATCCGGCCCCACAGCAAAAGTGTTGTCTATGCAGTCCACGAATGTGCACACAGTCCCGCGACCGCTGAAGACGCACCTGCAGAGATCGTTGATGTTCCTCACCTCGATCCTCTCCATGTTCTCGAGGTATCTGTCGAGGAGATACACCAGAAGCTCCCCATACTCAGCCGGATCGAGAGCCCAACGCTCCGGCTCGTCGCTGCGAAGCGATGGTAGCGCGGGATGGAGCTTCAGTGTCAATCCATTGCTCATGAAGAAATCGAAGATCTCCTCTTTGTACTTTATGGAGTGTGAGGTGAATGTACATATGAACTGCACGCTCAGGCCGTGATCGCGGGCGATGCCGTAACCGCGCATGGTCCGGTCGTAGTAACCCTCTGACCTCTGAAAATCGTTTATCTCCTTCGGGCCGTCCAGGCTGGAGCCGATCGGCACATCGTACTCCTTGAGGACTTCAGCCAGCTCAGGCGTGAGCCTCCAGAGGTTCGTCTGCAATGCGAATGATGGAGTGAGGTGTGAAAGGCCATCTGCAAGCAACGGCAGCGCCTCCCTGTAAAACTCCACGCCCGCCAGCAGCGGCTCACCGCCGTGGAAGGTGAAGGTCACAGGATCATCACGAAAGACCTTCAGCCACTCGACGATCTCCTTTACAGTATCGATGCTCATCACCGGAGAGCCCTCCTCAGAGCTCCAGCAGTAGCTGCACTTAGAAGGACACCCCAGTGTGGGAATGATCATAACATGAAAAGGCCTTTTCCTCTGCATTCAGGATCTGAGAGCATCTCACCGTATTAATAGATTTCCAGTGGAGACATCACAGTGTTAACATACGGAAATACAATGTCAAGATATAAAAATCCCGATGCGAAAAAAGCCATAGTTGAGTAAAGAAAATAATAAAATAAAAATTTATTTGATGCCCTTGAAGCATCTATCAATATGCGCGTTATCCGGCGGTCTCGTGAGGATGCTCACGGCAATCGTGACGAGAAACGCGAGTGGAAGTGCGACAACTATCGGATCCACCACAGGCCAGGGCATCTGGGTTATCAGCACATCCCTGCCGAAGATGAATCTGGATATGCCGAGTGCCTCGGCCTCCTTCTTGTGGACGAAGACCATCCAGAGCACGCTTGAGAGCGTGCCGGTCACGAGCCCTGCGATCGCACCAGCTCTTGTGGCGCGCTTCCAGAAGAGAGCGCATGTGTACATCGGGAGAAACGCAGCCGCGCAGAGGCCGAAGAATATGGATGTGCCCCTGGCGATGATGTTCTCCGGAAGTATGTATCCGAGGACGACCGCAATAACCACAGCCGCTATGATCCCTGCTCTCGTCACCAGTATGGATCCTGTTCCCTTTCTTCCTGTGAGCGTCTCATAGATATCCCTGCCGATCGCAGTGCCCTGGGCATGGAACTGGGAGCTCGATGTGGACATCGCTGCTGCGAGGAGTGTGAGCATGAAGAGATACACAAACCACTCAGGCATCGCTGCATTGATGTAAACAGGTATTATGCTGTCCGCGTTCCCCTTTGCCGCCTCTATCGCTATCTTCCCCTGGGTGGTGTAGAAGAAGACGTTTGAGAGAGCCCCGACATCGAATGCAACGCCGGTCATTGCAAGTATGAAAATGCCGCCGATCAGGACCCCGCGGTTCAGCTCCCTGCTGGACCTCACCGTCATGAAGCGCACCGCGAGCTGCGGCATCGCCAGAACGCCTATCCCGACACCTAGAACCACGGTCGATACCAGGGTCCACCACCATGCGCTTCCGAGCGCTGGCATGCTCGTCCAGCCCCTGTGCCCCTGAGCCGCAAGGTTCTGCGGGACCAGGCTTGCCATGTCTGTGAGCGCCTGATGTGCAGCGGTCACACCTCCAAGGTGAAGATAGGTCATTATGAGGAGAAATATCATGCCCAGGAACATTATCGTGCCCTGCATAGCGTCTGTGTACATGACCCCCTTCAGTCCGCCCCAGACTACATAAGCTGCGATTATGATGGAGTACAGGAGCAGCGCGAGGTTGAAGTCTATGGAGAGCGTCGTCTCCATGAACCTGGCAGCTCCGATCAAGACAACAGATGCGTAGAGGGGCATACCGAGAAATATCACAAGCCCGCTGAACCACTGAATGAACTGGCTGTCGAACCTCCTGCCCATCAGCTCTGGAAGCGTCATGGCCCCCAGGTTGTAACCCATCCGCCTGGTGCGCTTTCCGTAAATTATGAACGCTATGAATATCCCCACAAAGATGTTAAGAAATGTCAGCCAGAGGAGACCCATGCCGAAGAGCCCCGCCATGCCGCCGAATCCCACGATCGCGGAGGTGCTGATGAAGGTCGCCCCGTAGCTCATCGCCATTATGTAAGGATGGATCTTTCTGCCCGCCACCATGTATCCTTCAGTGTCCCTGGTTGTCGCCCAGCCCCTGTAGCCCAGGTAGAGCGTGACAAGCAGGTAGACCAGAACTATCACATTGAGCAGTAACAGATTCATAAAAATCACATTCCAAGCTCTTTCTCCTGCATCTCCAGCTCCTGGGCCTCCCAGGCAGCCTCCTCCATCAGCTCCTGTTTCTCCATCTCCTCGCCTTTATTCCAGTTGGCGATGCCGTATGAGACGCACAGAACTGTGCTCAAAATGCATAAAATGTAAACACCCCATATCCAAGGATCATCTATTCCAAGCACATCGGCACCCTCCTGCAGCCCTCCCAGAGCGTGTACAGTGACAGCGTGTTACATATTATCATGATATAAGGGTGTCGGTCAGGAATATATGTTAAAGATCTGTGATATCTCCATTATAGCAGGCAGAAGACCCCTCCCCGCAGGGAAATGGAGGATGTAACTGCGTTTATCTCCTGTCTCTCATTTTTTAGTCTTACATCCTTTTGTAGGCCATGCAGCTCTCCATGAAATGCTCCACGGGGAATGAGGCGAAGTGCGCGTGGAGGTATCCGCCGAGGGTCATGTGCTCGACCAGGCCATCCATGCCGTCTGCAATCCCCTGGCCGCGCCTGAGCCTGTATGCGAGCTTTGCGTCTCTGTCGCACTCCATTCTCGAATAATGGAACTCATGCCCTCGTACCACGCTGCCATTTGGAGCCACCGGATTTTCTCTGATGACATCCGCCTCAACATAGCCCAGGGCTTGAAGACGTCCGGTCATCACCGTCGAGGCCGGCAGGACCCCGGCCATTTTGTAGCTCTTCTCATCCAGAACCAGATGCTCTCCGAGATACATGAGACCCCCACACTCACCATAGATCGGCATGCCATCAGATGCAGCCGCTCTGATCTGCTGAATACACCTCCCGGACTCGAGTGAGGCAGCATGTAGCTCAGGATACCCTCCGCCTATGTAGATGCCATCGACATCAGGAAGTGCGTCCCGGATTGGGCTGAAAGGTACTATCTCCGCCCCCGCAGCCCTCAGGCGATCGATGTTATCCTGGTAGTAGAAGCAGAAGGCCTCGTCATGGGCGATCGCGATGCGCACCCTGCCCTCTCCGCTCTCTCCGATCTCCGTCTCCGGCACAGCGATCTGGAGCGTGCATGCATCGAGCAGCTCATCCAGCAGGACGTTCTCCTCCATTAGATCTGCAAGCGCATTCACATCATGATCGATCTCGAAGCCCATCGCCAGGCCGAGGTGCCTGCTCGGAAGCGAGATGCTCTTCCTCCTCGGAAGCGCTCCGAATATCCTGAAGTTTATGGATTCTCTCAGCGCTTTCAGATGACGCTCGCTCCCGACCTGGTTCAGTATGACCCCGGCGATATTGACAGCAGGATCGAAGGAACGGAAGCCGTGTATCAGGGCTGCTGCGGATCTGGACATGCCATGCACGTTCACCACGAGCACGACAGGTATGCCGAGAACCTTTGCCACATCTGCGGTGCTGGCCTCATCGGTACCGCCGATCCCATCGTAGAGCCCCATTACGCCCTCTACCACCGCTACGTCTGCCCCCTTTATCGCAGAGAGGAACGATCTTCTCACGCCATCTGAGCCCATCATGAACGTATCCAGGTTGCGGGAGGGCCGGCCGCATATCGCCGTGTGATGCGTCGGGTCTATGAAATCAGGCCCGACCTTGAATGGCTGCACGATCATCCCTCTTCTCAGCAGAGCGGCCATCAGGCCCAGCGTGACAGTGGTTTTGCCAACCCCACTGTGGGTTCCTGCGATTATAAGTGCGGGCATCATGATCTCAGCTATGCATTAATATGATGAAAAACCTCTTGCCCCTCCTGAGCTATGGGCATGAACAGCTGAAAGATAGAGCTGCAATCGAGAGCATCTGACGAGAGGTTTCCCGAAGCAGCATGTATGCAATGAGGATCTCGATGATTCGCGTACACAGCCAGATGATGTGGGTTGAGAGCAGCAAGGTCTGTTTCCACCTGAATGGTTTTCGATCCGCGTTCCCCTATCTGAGTGGCACTTACCGAAAAAAGCGCAAATCAAAAATAGTAAGATTTTATTCCAATAACTTTATTACTATATCTGACCAAAATAAATGGTGGTGGTTTAATGGAACAGGAGCTCATGAGAATTGGTGTATCTCTTCCGGAGAAGCTGCTTAGCCGCTTCGATGAGATAATCACCCAGAGGGGGTACTCCTCGAGGTCAGAGGGAATCAGGGACGCGATAAGGAACTACATCATTCACTATGAGTGGATGAGCGATGTAGAGGGCGAGAGGGTGGGCGTGATAACCATAGTCTATTCCCACCATCAGCGCGGCTTGGTGGACAACCTGACGGACATACAGCATGAGTTTGGGAATATCATAACCTCGAGCCTCCACGTCCACCTGGACAAGGACAACTGCCTCGAGGTGGTGATCCTCCGCGGCGAGGGGAAGGATGTGAGGAGGGCGGCGGAGAGGATGATGGCGCTGAAGGGCGTCAAGCATGTGAAGCTCACCACAACCTCTGTGGGCGCGGAGCTATGAGGGAGATACTCCCCGGGCTTTACATTCTCAGAAAGGATCGACTCGCGACCCGCTCGCCCTCACAGGAGCCACTCTACGGCGAGCAGATAGTTGACGGCCTTAGAGTATGGGATCCGAGAAGATCGAAGCTCGCCTCCCTTCTTTTGAGGCATCACTGCCTGGAAGGGGTGGTGCCATCCGGAAAGGTGCTGTATCTCGGCGCTGCGAACGGCGCCACGGTCAGCTACCTCAGCGATATTCTCACAGATGGGCTGATCTACGCGGTCGAGATCTCTCCGAGGGCGATGAGAGATCTACTGCATCTGGCAGAGAGGAGGGAGAACGTAATACCGGTGCTCGGGGATGCGGCGCGACCTGAGACGTACCGCAGGATCGTCGAGCCAGTGGATCTGATATACCAGGATGTGGCGCAGCGGAACCAGGCTGAGATCGCATCGAGAAACGCAGCGATATACCTGAAGCCAAACAGTCTGATGGTGGTGATGATAAAGGCGATGTCCATCGACTCAACGGCTCGGGCCGCTGATATCTTCGATGAGGAGATAAAGCGCCTCAGGGGCGTGGAGGTCCTGAGAAGGGTGGACCTGCCACACCACAGGGATCACATCGCAGTCATCGCGAGAAAGGTCAGATGATATCGCGAATCCGGTCCACGATCATCTCAGGTATGAGTCTGAGATAGCCCACATACGGTATCCTATATCTCGCGACGCCTATGACCCACTCCTTTCTCACAGGTGTCAGATAGCTTATCCCATCTGTCACATACGATGTGTTGCCCTGGCTGTAAATGACAAGGCCAGTCTCCCTGTCGACCAAGATGCCATCTGCCGTCTCCCTGAACCGCTCCGGATGCTCTCTGATGTATGCGTAGTTGGGCATCCCCAGTATCCTTCCAGCCATCTGGTCGATGACCTCGTTGTGATCCCCCTTGGTTATGTATCCCGCGAATGGCGCTGGCGGTCCGCCCTCCCACATCGGCTCGCCCTTCTCCACCCACCTCATCGCCCTGTGTATTATGGGAGTGGCCTTATCCCCACCGCTCCCGATACCCAGGATGCCGGGGATGATATCGAGCACACCCAGCTTCTCCTTGCCATACGGGCGGTAGAGTATGACATCCCCGGGGTTGTTGAAAGATCTGTATCCCCTCGCCTCGCCCTCCTCCCACGTGACCACATCTGTTCTTGATATGCCCTGCACGATTATGATATCTCCGATGTTCATGTTCGGGACCATGCTTCCTGACTCAACCGCGACAATCGGGGTCCAGAGGCCGAGGAGCGCCTGGGAGACAAGGGAGACGCCGCCGACCACCACGACTACGAATATGATGTCCTTGACAAAGGACGGAAGACCTGACAGAGTATCCGATAGCTTCATCGGGAGGTTTATCTGGTGGAGGGTGTTATACGGCTTTCGATGCTCGAGATCGTTCAGATGTTCGCTGAGAGGGGATACCAGCTCACACCTGAGGCCCTCGAGATACTCTCTAAAAAAGACACGGGATCGATCGACCATCTGATAAGCAGTCTCGACGCCAGCACTGTCGTGGTCAGCGCTGAGCATGTGCTCTCACTTCTGGATGGTGAGGGCGGAAAGGCAGCTAAGAATGTGAGAACAGAATATCAAATGGTGAAGGAAATCTCAGCGACGAGCTGCGCGCCCGAGCAGACGGGCTCCGGCGTCGAGGTCGAGGTGCTGAGGGAGATCACAGGAAGATCGACCTGTCTGGGGAACTACTCCGACTTCGTGAAGTACTTCCGGGATAGATACGCGAAGATCCACGATCTTCTGAGCAGGCGGATGAGCTCCCGTCCAATCGAAAGCCTGGGCGCACAGACCGCAGGGCGCGAGGTCTCTGTTATCGGCATGATAATGGATATACGAAACACATCCAGAGCCAGAGTCGTGGAGCTCGAGGATCCCACAGGGATGGTGACCGTGCTCTTCGCCAGGGAATCACCAGCTTATGAGGACTCGATGCTTCTCGTCACAGACGAGGTCGTGGGCATCACCGGAACATCAGATGGAAAGGGTCGCATATTCGCGAAGTCAATCGTCTGGCCGGATCTTGAGGCTCAGCCACAGCCCCTGACAGCTGCATCCGGCGGAGCTCTCTTTCTATCAGACCTCCACGTGGGGAGCAGGAAGTTTATGAGGGAGACCTGGAACCGCTTCGTCTCCTGGATATCCGGAGAGGATCCGACAGGGCTCAGCTCGAATGTTGGCTGTATCGTGATCGCTGGAGACATCGTCGACGGGATCGGAGTCTACCCGGGGCAGGAGGACGAGCTCGAGATAAAGGACATCTACGAGCAGTACCAGCTGGCCGCGGATCTGATCTCAGAGATCCCCTCCGGGATAAAGATCGTGATATCCCCGGGGAACCACGATATAGTGAGGCAGGCAGAGCCGCAGCCAGCGCTGCCGAAGGAGATACAATCGCTTTTCTCCAGCAACGTGATATTCGTCGGGAACCCCTCCTGGATAACGATCTCCTCCCGGCCGGTGCTGATCTACCATGGGAGATCGATTGACGACTTCGTGCTCAAGGTTCCGGGTCTCTCATACAGAGAGCCGGAGCTCGCGATGGTTGAGATGCTCCGGCGGAGGCATCTCTGCCCGATATACGGAAACAGGGTCTCTGTCGCTCCAGAGGTCGAGGATCATTACGTGATAGACAGGCCGCCTGCGATACTCCACTGCGGGCACGTGCATGTCGTGGGTATAACGAGATACAAGGGCGTGACGCTGATCAACAGCGGCACGTGGCAGGGACAGACCGAGTTCCAGAAGAAGATGAACATACAGCCCACGCCCGGAATCGTGCCGCACGTCGATCTATCGACGATGAAGGTCAGGAAGCTGAGGTTCACCTGATAGAGCTCCGGCATGAGCTCATGTTTTTATGAAATTGTGGTATTGTGAGTGGATCTGTGTGTCAGAAAACCGCCCGCATGCACCCAGCTGACACGCGAGTGGGAAGAATGGACCGGCGTGGGAGATGGTTGAGGCCTAATGGCACCGCGTCCCAACCCTACCGAGCATCTCCCAGCCGTATAACTTCGATGGGTATCGCCCCAGAGTGCACGGCGGTCGCAACGAGCACTCCCTGAACACCGATCTCGTTAAGGGCATGAATATCGCTCAGGCCTCGGATGCCACCGCCGACAAGAACAGGGTGATCGCTTGCGGCCACGGCGCGGCTCAGGAACTCGATGTCTGTGCCCGCTGACGTCCCGACCCTGTCCAGCTCCAGAAGTATGATGCCAAGAAGATCGAGATCGTTCACCTCCTTTATGAGCTCCAGCGGATCCAGATCATCCCTCTCCGATATTACCCTCCTGTGTTTCATGTCTATGCTCACAACTGTATCGCGAAGATATGATGCATTTGAGATAAGATCCAGCGATGCCGTCTCAGTCCCCAGGACAGGTGCTGCAGGTTCTGGAAGCATATCAAGGTCGGAGATGCTGGAGATGCCGATGTCTGCCATGGTGGCTGATCTCGAAGATATGCTCTCGATTATCTTGAGATTATCTCCGCTGCCGGAGAGCCTGTTCAGATCCGCGATGTAAACCTCTTTCGGGGCAAGGGTATCCACGATCTCAATTGGATCCGAGGTCGATACCACCCTGCTGAATGTACTTATGGGGCGGTAGCGGGATCTCTCCCCCCTTACCGCATGGACCACCTCACCGTTAAATATGTCCATCACGAAGATGCAACGCATCCCTATCCTCTCGGGAAATGATGAATATGAGGCTGTTGGTAAGTCCGATGAATCTGGAAGAGGCGATAGCTGCCCTGGAAGGCGGTGCAGACATAATCGATGTCAAGAACCCAAGGGAGGGCTCACTCGGGGCGAACTTTCCGTGGGCGATCAGGTCTGTGGTGGAGCTGGTCGCGGGAAGGGCGCCAGTCAGCGCCACAATAGGAGATCTTCCGTTCAAGCCCGGAACTGCGAGCCTCGCCGCCCTGGGCGCGGCAGTATCAGGCGCCGATTACATCAAGGCAGGCCTGCTGGGCGTGAGTGAGCCTGGGGAGGCGATCGAGCTTCTGAGGCCGATCGTGAGGTCTGTGAGGGATTTCGATTCGCGAAGGAAGATAGTGGCAGCAGCATACTCCGATTTCAGGAGGGCGGGCTCTCTCCCGCCATTGTCGCTTCCGGAGATAGCTGCCGAATGCGGAGCTGATGTTGTCATGGTTGATACCGCCGTAAAGGATGGAAGATCCACGCTGGAGTTCATGGCTGTGGATGAGCTGAAGATGTTTGTCGATTCAGCCCATGATCTTGGGCTCGAGGCCGCTCTGGCAGGAAACCTCGGGATTAAAGACCTTGATGCCATCAGAGCGGTATCTCCTGACATACTCGGGGTGAGGGGCGCGGTCTGTGGTGGCGACAGGAACAGCAGGATCCGCGCGGAGCTCGTGAGGGCGCTGAAGAACTCGCTCGCAGGTGCATCTGAGGGCATGCCTGAACTGCTTTGATCGAGGATGCAGTTCCAGGCGTGCACGACTGCTTGTGGTCTGCCTGTGATATTGGGTAATCGCAAAACTTCAGGCGATTCATAGCCATCAATCAAGATGTGGGGTGTCGGAGAGATTAGCTGATCTCTGCATATCGATCACGACACCACTACAGTTCCGACGAAGAGCATCTTGCTCGAGCAAGATTGGTATATACAAGAGATGCGCATATGCCGATCCGATGAGAGCAGCTCTTCTCCAGATCAACACAACCGTTGGAGACCTCGAGGGCAACGCGTCTCTTATAAGAGAGGCGGTGGCGTCTCTAGATGTGGATCTGGCGATAACCCCCGAGATGTCTCTGATGGGATATCCGCCGCGCGATCTCCTCCTGATGCCCGGCTTTGTGAATAAAGCATGGGATGTGCTGAGGAGGCTCGCGCTCGATCTCAGGGGATCTCCGCCGGTGCTTGTCGGCATAGCGGAGCCGAACAGATCTGATACGGGGAGACCGCTCTTCAACTCCGCAGCTCTTCTCGCTGATGGGTCTGTGAGGCAGATCTTCCGCAAGACGCTGCTTCCAACATACGATGTATTCGATGAGGACAGATACTTTGAGCCTGCATCAGGGCCTCAGATGCTGAAAATAAACGGGAGAACATTTGGAATCTCCATATGCGAGGACATCTGGAACGACCGGGACGTCTTCAGGCGCAGAAGGTACCACAGAGATCCTCTGGATGATCTGCGCGGAGCTGACTGTTTTATAAACATGTCAGCATCGCCTTTCACAGCAGGGAAGCATCTCAGAAGAGAGGCGATGCTCAGCAGCATCGCCCGCAAGTATGGAGTCCCTGTTATCTATGTGAACCAGGTGGGAGGCAATGACGACCTGGTCTTCGACGGCAGAAGCTGCGCCTTTGCTCCTTCCGGAGAGCTGATGGCCAGAGCAGCGGCGTTTGCGGAGGATGTGCTCGTAGTGGACATCGATTCCGCCAGCGGTTATGTCTCCCAGGACGACTTCTCTCCCGAGTCAGAGATATGGAGGGCGCTGGTGCTAGGCACCAGGGATTACGTTCGAAAGTGTGGATTCAGATCCGCTGTGATCGGGCTATCCGGCGGCATAGACTCGTCTCTCACAGCAGCGATCGCTGCTGAGGCGCTTGGCCCTGAGAATGTGACAGGAGTTCTCATGCCATCTCCTTACACGAGCAGAGAGAGCATCGAGGATGCAGTCGAGCTTGCAGGAAATCTCGGGATAAAGACGATCACGTTACCGATAGCTGAGATAATGGCAGCATATGAGCGCACACTTGAGCCGGTTTTCACGGGCCTTGAGCGGGATGTGACCGAGGAGAACATACAGGCGAGGATTCGCGGGAATATACTCATGGCGCTCTCGAACAAGTTCGGACACATCGTTCTCTCGACCGGGAACAAATCAGAGCTAGCGGTCGGTTACTGCACGATCTACGGGGATATGTCGGGTGGATTCGCGGTGCTCTCAGATGTCCCAAAGACGATGGTGTACAGGATAGCCAGATGGATTAACAGAAGAAAAGCTGTGATCCCTGAGAGGGTCCTCGAGAAGGCGCCCTCTGCAGAGCTCAGGCCTGGCCAGAGGGATCAGGACACGCTGCCCCCCTACGAGACCCTGGATGAGATCCTGCATAGGCACATAGAGCAGAGAGAGTCAGAGGAGGAGATCGTGAGCGCGGGTTTCGATCCTGAGCTGGTGAGATACGTGCTCAGGATGGTGAAAACCGCTGAGTTCAAGCGGAAGCAGGCGCCGCCCGGGATCAAGGTAACAGACCGCGCCTTCGGAAGCGGCTGGAGGATGCCGATAGCCTGCAGGATGTAAGCACCGCCATACTCACGGGAGCGTCTTCAGGTCGAGATTTCTAACGCTCTCCTAAGAAATTGCCTCCCTGCAGCTCCTGCGGAAGGAGCACCTCACGCACCTCGCCCTCTCGTTGTGGTCTCTCTGAGCGCGTCTCATTCTGAGCGCGCGCCTCATACCATCCAGATTGTCAAGAACCTCGGCCCTGAGATCGTCGTCGAGCTCTATCCTGTAGCGCCTGTTCCTGTAGACGATATAGCCATAGGGAACATCTGTTCTGTAGAGATCCTCCATGATCATGCCGTAGGCTGCGAGCTGGAGCTGATGGCCCCTGTACGGCGCTTCAGCCGCGGAGCTCTTGACCTCGACAGGTATCAGATGCCTGCCCTCTTTTATTATGTAATCCGGCTTTCCTGAGAGCCGGTAGCGCTCAGAGCGCAGTATCTTTCCGGATCCGGATAGATCTGAGTAGATGGCATCTCCATCTGGAAGCCTGTACCTGAGGCGCAGAGATCTCGCGGCCGAGGATATCTTGATGGAGAGGAGCAGAGATGCTGCGCCAAGAGCGAAAAGGAGCGGCGCGATCTCATTCATGAACAAACCATCCAATCGCTGACACGATCATCAGAATTGCTCCTGTGACTCTCAGGACGCCAGAGAGCCTCTCCAGATGATGGGATCTTGAGAGCGATTTGCCAGCCGCCCTGTGCATCTCCCTTCCGTCCCTCATCTCCCGGCGCATATGCCCTGACGGTCGCATCCCCATCCTGCTCTGATACCACGCCACAGGACAGTACGCATACTCGGCGATCTCAGATGCCGATATCCACTCCCTCTTCCGGCGGAACATCACCTGTTGTGGTAGAATTGTTTATTTATAAAATTGTCGTCATGCCCAGATGCGCGGCTTGACATCTCGATATCCCCAGGATATGTGGAGCTCCAGAGCGCCGGAGGATATTGGTCCCCTCTGGAAACAACGAACTTGTCTCGAAACCATTTAAGCAGGATCTGAAGGCCGATGACTGCGATTGGAGAATGACTGCCTCTGAATCGATACACTGCCAATTTTGATGTGGCTTCAAAATGTGACCCGACTCAAGTAGCACGAGTCACAGGCTCGAAGAACTGAGTGCGCTGCCGGGAATCAGCGTGCTCTCATGATGACGTATTGCATTCGTCTGAACTATGAGAACACCAGCGAATCATGACTTAAATGCGGAATGTGTGTTGGGAGTTGGCACAGATCTGTTCCCGGGAGAGCGACAGAAACCGCCACGTTCTTTGTCCAATCGCATATGAGCAGCTCATAGTCATCTAACGCACAGCGCCCTTGACCTCGTCTACGATCTTCTCGAAAAGACCGGCTTTCCCATGATGCCTTTTGGTTTCCTCCTCCCCGAACTCCCTGGCGAGCTCCTCGAGGAGCTGGCGCTGTCTTGGTGTCAGTGATTTGGGTATCCTGACATTAGTTCTTACCAGAAGATCGCCCGTGCCAGATCCATGAAGCCTTGGCATGCCCTTTCCCTTTATCCTGAAGACAGAGCCGCTCTGCGTCCCGGGAGGGATCTTCAGACGAGCTCTACCATCAAGCGTCGGGACATCGAGCTCTGTGCCGAGAGCAGCCTGGGTCATGCTGATGTTCATCTCGTGGATGAGATCATCGCCATCCCTGAAGAATAGAGGATGCGGTCTGACATTGATGAATATGTAGAGATCCCCTGGCTCTGCCTGTGTCCCCGGCGAGAACGGCGGCGCCTCTCCCTGACCCCTCAGCTTGAGGTGATGGCCTGTATCGACTCCCGGCGGGATCCTGACGTTTATCTTTCTGTACTTGCGAACTCTGCCTGATCCGCCACAGTCATCGCAGGGCGTCCCTATCACCTGACCCCTGCCGCCGCACTTCGAGCATGTCGTTGATGTCACGATCTGCCCGAACGGGGTCACCTGTGTTCTCGTTATCTGTCCTGTGCCGTGACAGCTCTGGCACCTCACCGGCGATGTCCCGGGCTTTGCGCCTGTGCCGGAGCATGTCCTGCAGACCTCTGTCCTGGGGACCTCGATCGTTGTCTCGAGACCTGATGCCGCCTGCTCAAGCGTTATCTCAAGATCATACCTGAGATCCCTTCCCCTCACAGGCCCGCGGCGGCCCCTGCCGAAGAAGAGATCGAAGATGCTGTCGGTGCCGAAGCCGAAGCCTCTGAACAGGTCCTCGAAGTCGACGGATCTGAAGAGGTCCTCCTGAGAGTACTGACCGATGCCGGCATGCCCGAACTGGTCGTACTGCCTGCGCTTCTCAGGATCCGAGAGCACAGCATACGCCTCAGAGATCTCCTTGAACCTCTCCTCTGCGTCGGGGGCGTCGGAGCGATCGGGATGGTACTTCATCGCCAGCTTCCGGTAAGCGCTCTTTATCTCCTTCTCAGTGGCGTTCCTGTCGACGCCCAGGATCTCGTAGTAATCCCTCTTCTCCGCCACCCCAACCGCCTCTTCAGCGCTTCTCGTCGTTCACGACCTCGTAATCCGCCTCTACGGTCTTCCCGCCAGATGCAGATCCAGCTGTGGATCCTGTCGCAGACCCGCTCTGGCTCTGTGCAGCCCTCTGATACATGGCAGCTGAGAGCTCGTAAACAGCATTCTGGAGCTTCTCCATCTTGCTCTTTATCTCCTGGATATCCTTTCCAGAAAGCGCATCTCTGAGCTCTGATATCGCCTTCTCGATCCTCTCCTTTTGATCGGACGTTGCCACATCTCCGGCTTCCTTCAGCATCTTCTCAGTCGTGTATATCAGGTTGTCAGCCTGGTTCCTGGTCTCGATCTCCTCCCTGCGCTTCGCATCCTCCTGCGCGTACCTCTCCGCCTCCTTGACCTTCTGCTCTATCTCCTCCTTGGAGAGCCTGTGCGGAGCTGTGATGGTGATCCTCTGCTCCTTCTTCGTAGCAAGATCCTTCGCAGAGACGTGGAGTATGCCGTTCGCATCTATATCGAACGTGACCTCTATCTGCGGAATACCCCGCGGCGCTGGCGGTATGCCCATGAGCGTGAATCTACCCAGGGAGATGTTGTCCTTTGCCAGAGGCCTCTCGCCCTGAAGCACATGTATCTCGACGCTCGTCTGGTTGTCCGCAGCAGTCGTGAATATCTGGCTTTTCCTGGTAGGTATCGTGGTGTTCCTCTCGATCAGTTTAGTCATTATCCCGCCGAGCGTCTCCACGCCCAGAGACAGCGGCGTGACATCCAGCAGCAGTATATCCTTGACCTCTCCCGCGAGGACTCCGGCCTGGATCGCTGCGCCCATCGCGACGCACTCCATCGGATCCACGCCGCGCTCGATATCCTTCCCCATGAAGCGTTTGACGAACTCCTGGACCGCAGGCATCCTGGTCGGGCCGCCGACGAGTATGATCCTGTCGATCTCGCTCCTGTCCAGCTTCGCATCGCTGAGCGCCTGCTCCATCGGGCCGCGACACCTCTCCAGGACGTCCTGTATCAGCTCCTCCAGCTTCGCCCTCGTTATCGTCATGTTCAGATGCTTCGGGCCGCTCGCATCCGCTGTTATGTATGGCAGATTTATAGTGGTCTGGAGCATGGATGACAGCTCGATCTTTGCGATCTCCACAGCTTCGCGGAGACGCTGCATCGCCATCGCGTCCCTGCGCAGGTCGATCCCTGTCTCCTGGCGGAACTTCTCGATGACGTAGTTGAGAAGCCTCTCGTCCATATCACGCCCGCCGAGCTGGGTGTCCCCGCTCGTCGAGAGCACCTCAAAGACCCCCTCGCCCATCTCCATGATCGTGACATCGAGCGTTCCTCCGCCGAGATCGAAGACCATTATCTTCTGATCTCCCTTCTTGTCGAGGCCGTATGCCAAAGCAGCAGCCGTGGGCTCGTTGATGATCCTCACGACATCAAGCCCTGCTATGGTGCCCGCATCCTTCGTTGCCTGACGCTGGTTGTCGTTGAAGTACGCCGGGACTGTGATTACAGCTTTCTCCACTTTTTCCCCCAGGAATGTCTCAGCATCCTGTTTGATCTTTCTCAGAATATGGGCGGATATCTCCTCAGGGGTGTACTCCTTCCCGAATACTTTGACCTTGTAATCGGTCCCCATCTTCCTCTTGATCCCTGTTATGGTCCCCTCAGGGTTTGTGATGGCCTGTCTCCTTGCCGGCTCTCCTACCAGCACCTGGCCATCTTTTGTGAATGCAACATATGATGGGAACGCTTTTCCGCCGAGGCTTGTTCCTTCAGCGCTCGGTATTATTGTAGGCCTTCCGCCAATAAGCACCGCAGCAGCGGAGTTGCTGGTCCCAAGATCTATGCCTATGATCTTCGACATGCTACCATCCCCTAAACATAATTATGCAATTAAGATTTAACCTTATCCACGTTTTGCGACAGCGACCTTCGATGTTCTTATCACCTTTGAGTGGAGCATGTAGCCCTTCTGGAACTCCTGGACCACGATCCCGTCCTCGGCCTCCTGGGATTCGACCTGCATCATCGCCTCATGCACAAACGGATCGAACCGCTTCCCCACAGCCTCTATCGGCTCCAGCCCCTCAGACCTCAGTATATCCAGAAGCTGATCATAAAGCGCCCTGGATCCATCATCATGCTTCGCTGCCTGCTCCAGGCTGTCAAGGAAGACCAGGAGCTTTTTTATGATCGTCTCAGATGCGAACCTTGCGAACTCCTCTCTCTCTCTGGTGTTTCTTTTTATGACATTGTCCAGCTCAGCCGTACATCTCAACAGCTGTTCGAGCCGCTCATCTGCAAGCCTCTTTGCCTCTTCGAGCTCCTGCCTGAGTTTAACCAGTTCATCCATAGAAATTTCTTCAGAGGCGCCCTCAGCAGAAGCTGCTCCTCGGTCCTCCTCAGAACCATCAGTGATCTCATCTGAAGGTTCATCTGCCATGACGCTCACCTTCAAAAGAGGATGTGACTGCTCACATCCTCGTGTAGTCGTGTGGACTCTGCCCTGGCTTCGGCTTGAGCTCCTCTCTCTTAGCAGCTATCACATCATCCACTCTGAGGACCATTGTGGCGGCTTCTGCAGCTGACTTCACCGCCTGTAGCTTGACCTTGAGGGGCTCCACGACGCCGCCATCGAGCATGTCCGCAGTGCCTCCGTTATGCACATCAACCCCATACGCTTTGAGGCCTGCACCATGCTTCGATCTCAGCGCGACAATGGTGTCTATCGGATCGAGACCTGCGTTCTCGGCAAGCGTCTTGGGTATGACCTCGACTGCATCTGCAAATGCCTCCACCGCGAGCTGCTCCCTGCCGCTGAGCGTCGCAGCATACTCCCTCATCCTCTCAGCGACCTCAACCTCAGGAGCGCCGCCGCCTGGGACGATCTTCCTGTAGGATAGCACATCACCGACGACCATCAGGGCATCGTTTAGGGCCCTCTCCATCTCATCCAGGAATACCTCAGATCCACCGTGGACGACGATGGTCACCGCCTTCGGATCCCTGCATCCCTCGATGAAGATCATATGCTTGTCCTTCTTGACCTTCCTGTCCTCCACGACCTTTGCGTGGCCGAGATCCTGTGGGGATGCCTGCATCGGATCGCCTATGACCCTCGCGCCTGTCGCAAGGGCGAGCATCTTCATATCCTCGTCCTTGACTCTGCGTGCAGCAAGTATGTTGTGCTTTGCCAGGAAATGCGATGCAGCAACGCCGATCCCCTTCTGGCACAGCACCACATTTGCTCCGGCCTTTGCTAGAGCCTCCACCTGTGCCTCCAGGACCTTCTTCTCACCCTCCTTGAAGCTCCTGAGACCCTCGACCTCTGAGATCGTTATCTTCGCATCCGTTCCAAGCTTCTTCAGCTCTAAAGTCGCATCCAGCAGGGCGATCCTCGCATCCTCGACCTTTCTGGGCATCTCGGGGTTCAGGCGCTCAAGCTCCAGGACGATGCCGTGCACGAGCTCTGTGTCAGCCAGACTTCCGCCGGTGATCTTCACTATCTTCACCCTGTGCTCAACATCCACCTTCCCGTTGTCCTCTATGGCGAGAGCTGCATCAACCACAATATCCGCCAGCTTCTCCTTCATCGTCTCGATGCCCTTGCCCGTCATCGCGGTCATCGCTATCTTTCTCAGCACGTCCCTGTTCTCCCTGGTCACCTCGAGCGACATGCTCTCGAGTATCTCGCTGGCCTTCGCCTCAGCTGTCTTGTATCCCTGAACTATCGTGGTGGGGTGGATGCCTTTGTCAAGAAGCGCCTCTGCCTTCTTCAGAAGCTCTCCCGCAAGGACGACGGCTGTTGTGGTCCCATCTCCCACCTCATCATCCTGCGCCCTTGCGACCTCCACGATCATCTTGGCGACTGGATGCTCTATATCCAGCTCCCAGAGTATCGTGGCGCCATCGTTCGTGACCACCACATCTCCATTGTTGTCCACCAGCATCTTGTCCATGCCCTTCGGG
The DNA here is from genome assembly GCF_024518575.1 of Methanothrix sp. Lineage (GTDB taxonomy): Archaea > Halobacteriota > Methanosarcinia > Methanotrichales > Methanotrichaceae > Methanothrix_B. Next base: position 26,438 of record NZ_JANIHG010000002.1, read on the forward strand.
CCGAGGGTTGTTCTCACAGCCTCTGCCACCGCCCTCGCAGCTGTTATGTTTTTATGCTGGGCCTCGCGTCCCACATCACGCTTGGCTCCTTCCTTTAAAATGATGATCGGATAGCCGCTCATTCCAGCCAAATCAACTCCTCCAAAGCCTGGCTGGGCTTAAAGCTGTTTGAGGTTCTATATAAATATTCCGAAAGCGGTGCTGTGTTGAATAATTAAGAGCTCTAAGGCCGAGAGCTATCGATTTTTACTAGGATTGAAATTCGTATGAATCAGGCCTCTGCTATCGGATTCTCAAACATTATTCAACACAGCAGAAAGCGGGGGGAATCACGATGTTATCAGTGACGCAAGTTCTGGCCGTGATGTGGGAGGCTGCGACCTCAAGGGCGCGGTAGTTAACGCAGAGAATCATCGCATGCGATAGTGGGATGTGCCAAAAAGACTGAAAGCATCTCCTGACGGGGCTCGAACTGCTGAACTGCTGCCAGGAATCGATGCCCAGTGGCAAGATGATTCGTGAAACCTGCGAGCATTCTGATGATATCCGTGACGCTGGGCATACAACCAATGTACATGGACTGTGGTGATCTCGATGATCCGAGCGCCCCATTGGCCCGTAACGTTTAAAACCTAAAAGGACATGAGCAGTCTGTGCCGGTGCGCCGATAGTGTAGCGGTTATCACTAGGCGTTGCCAACGCCTAAACTCGGGTTCGAATCCCGATCGGCGCATCTCCTCCAACAGATCGCTCTCGGAGGCCGAAGTGCTGAATGCGTTTTTGTCCATTTGGGCTTTGATCTTCAATTAAAAATGATGGGAGCCAAATAGATTGAAGGCAGACTAACTGATCGCTCGTTGGAATAAAAAGAACAGTCCGGGGAGGATCAGCTCAGCGTTCTGGGCACGTCCTTCTCGCCCCTGATCGTCCCCTGCAGGGATTCACCTGATGGTGAGTAAGCGTCGAAGTGTCCTGCGGCAGATGTGCCGCCACCTCCGATCTTGTCTATTCTTGCTTGGTAGTATACCACATTGGGATACGTCACGATGTTCAGCGTTAGCATGTTATCAACGATCGCGCCGTTTGCTGTGGCGATCGCATTGTAACCCCTGACAGTGCCGGCACCGAAGACAACTGTGCCGATCTGGGCCAGGTTCAGGTTGACGGTGCCGACCATCTTCTCGTCAAGAGTCCTGAGCTCGAACGACCAGTTTCCCCTGAGATCGATGTTTGTGGGAGCGGTTGCGCTGCCAGTGGCGCCCCCGGTCTTCGCCAGGTACTCAGCGGTATGCTCCGGGCTCACTATGTTCATCCAACCCAGACCCTCGCCCAGTGAATCGTTATACTGCGTTGGTGTCGAAGTGTATTTCTGAGCACTTGCACCCATCGCCATGATGGCGATGACCAGAATTACAGTAAAGCCAGACCTCATTTCAGATCCTCCTTTTCAAAATGCAGATGCCTGAAAAGATCATCCTTCATCTGGCATGAGCAGCGATGCCGGAACCAGCTGTATCTGCTCATCCTCCGCCAGATGTCCTTAAGGGAGCTCTTTCTGACGTTGCCGAAGCTGATCGGCATGTATGCGCATGGCATGACATCGCCGGACGGGTCAACATGCATCCATCGCCTTCCCGCGAAGCAGCCGAACATCTCCGGGGAGAGAAGGTATGGCAGGGCTGTCACCCTCGGCCCGTCTGGCAGCCTGTTCTTCATCATGTGAAACTCAGCAAGATGCTCGATATCGCTGTGGGAGAGGACCTCATCCGCATGATCCTTCCATCGCCCCACTGCCACGATCTCGTAGAGCGAGAGCTCGTGCGCTCCGAGATCACATGCCAGGGAGTATGCATCCTCAAGCTGGTCTATGTTGTATGGCGAGACCACCATGAACAGATCCACCAGAAGTCCGGCGCTCAGAGCGTTCCGGACTCCAGAGATCGCATCTCTGAAGGCGCCTTTTCTTCCCCGGAAATGATCGTGCTGCTCTTCAACAGGGCTGTCTATGCTCACCCTCACAGCGTATAGGCCGCTTTTCTTTAGCTCCAGCGCGAGATTCTCACTCAAAGCGTATCCGCTGGTGAAGCAGGTCGCGATCGCCCTCTCGTCGACGGCCGCGACCAGCTCCGGCAGGTCCTGCCTCAGCATCGGCTCTCCGCCGTCGAATGTGACAAGATATGTTCCGAGATCCAGGGACTCGGAGATGACCCTTTTAACAAGATCTCTCTCCAGTAGATCCCCGCTTCTTGAGGGAGCTGAGCAGTGGATGCAGCTGTTCGGGCAGCCACGGAAGACCGAGATCGAGAGCTGATCCGGAACCCTCCTGCGCGTGAGAGATCTCAGCTGAGCGGATATCATCCTGTCGAATGCTCTGCTGGGCGCTGGCGGGATCCAGGTTGAGAAGATCAGCCTCTCACCGGAGCTGATCGGCTTCTCGGTCTCGAATATCCCGTTGATCTTTTTAACGATCGGCTTCGCAAATGGGGCCAGTGGGCCAGTCGCATTGAGCCTGATGCCACCATCCATATCAACGGTTAAACTCAGAAGAGGGGATTCGGCAAGCTGCATCTCTTCACCATGCTCTCTGTCATGCTCTCAAGTATCGTGAGAAGGCGCTCCTTCATCTCAGGATCGCCACCTGCGCTGAGCAGTGAGGCTCTAGCGTTGCCTGTATGCTCTCTCACCGCATCAACACACATCCGCAGGGTCTCCTCAGGCCCAGACCGCAGACTGTGGATCCTCGGCAGGGTCATCGATTTCTTGGCAGATCTCTTTCCCTGGTCGATACCGATGAGCTCCTCGAGATCATCCACGATCTGGTAGGCAAGCCCAAGCTCTAGCCCGTACCTCTCGTACAGCATCTGATCCTCACGATCAGCGCCTGATATCATGCACCCGAGCCTGGCAGATGCCGCGAAAAGGGATGCTGTCTTCTTTGTTATGCACTGGTAGTACTCATGCGGAGATGCTATCCTCGATAGATCTATGATCTCCCCCTCTGCCATATCCATGCACGCCTTTGAGAAGAGCCTGATTGCTGGCTCGCCGTACGAGGAGATCAGCCCTATCGACATCGATATCATGTAGTCGCCACAAAGCAATGAGGCTTCCATGCCGAACCTCCTGAGCGCGCTCGGAGCTCCACGCCTCTCCACCCCGCAGTCTAGGATGTCATCATGGATCAGGGATGCTGCGTGTGCGAGCTCCACCGCCAGCGCTGCATTGAGCGCATCTCGTGGGTCGAATCCGAAGGCCTCTGATGAGAAGAGGAGTATAAGGGGGCGAACCCTCTTGCCAGGAGAGAGGAGCACGTACTCGATCACCTCGCCGACGTGCAGCCCGCGGGACTCATGCACCAGCGCTCGCAGCCCATCCTCGATGAGCCCGTGCTCTTCCCAATTCGCAAACATCCAGGCACTCTCTGCAGGGACGATATTTAGCTTTTGCGTGAATCGTCCTCTGCACAATCAGGCCGCCGCATCTATATAAAAATCAGAGAAATGTTTGCTGAAGGGCAAGCCTTTCTGCCTACATATCATGATGCTGGGGTGTTGTGATTTGGGTTCTCCAAAAGGACGTTCAAAACAGCGTGCAGGATTATACGCTCAGTTTACGCTCAGTTCAGCCTCCAGATTGTGTAGTTGAGGAATGCTGCAAAGCTCACCCAGAGGATATATGGTATTAGAAGAACGCCAGCCCTTCGGGATATCTCGAAGAATCTTTTCATGGTTACTATTATCGATAACCAGAGTGCAGCAATGATTACAAGCGCATATAATGGTGACCGCAGGCCGAAGAATGCACCTGACCATGCGATGTTAAGGAGAAGCTGAATGCTGAATGGCATAAGAGCATTCTTCAGGGGTCCTGGCTGGGGCTTCGAGTCGAGCACCAGGAACAGCGATATGCCCATAAGAGTGTAGAGCACCACCCAGACCAAGCCTATAAACCATCCTGGCGGGGTGTAGGACGGCTTGATCAGTGCCGGATACCATGTGGTGACTGATAGATCCGTGAGGTAAGATCCGACGACACCTGCCAGCTGACAGATTGTTATGCACAGAACGAGCAAGACAATTCTTTCTCTCATGAAAACCCCCATTTTATCTGAAATTCTCGCCTTTGGTCTGGAATGGCTGATGTCTATCGCCATTAGTGAAGTGCGTACTTTGTTACACGATCCGAATGACGCACATGATACACATCAGCACACCAGCGCTCAGTCAGACGAATGGCCTGGATTCAATCCTCCTCAAGCCTGCACAGCTGACAGCTGTGATGCCACTTGGGCTCAACCTGTACTTTAACGGGGTTGCTCATGCTGTGCACACCTGCTTTCATCTCTCTAATGATCCTGCGCACTTCGTCCTTGTTGTGGGATGTGATCCTTCCGACCTCTGTGCCCACAATGCCATGATGCCCCTCGGTCCTCTCGATTCTCACCACCGAATACTCCTGAGCGTCCTCACTGTCACCGTCCCCGAGATACAGGAGATCTCCGTGGTAGAATCCGTAGCAGAGAGGCCATGTGTGCTCTGTCATCGCCTTCACGAGCTCATCCTCGCTATCCAGCTCCATGTAGGAGAATATACGCTCCGGGTGTTTCATCTGATTAACCTCCATCTCGATCTGACCATAGATGCAAGCTTCGGGTTCTTGAAACTTGTGTATATTTCCGGATCTGTCGTGAACCCTATGAAGGGATCGACAGAGCCCTCCTCCATATTTGCCACCCATATCTGCACACCCTTCTCATCGAGAAGGCCCGCATGCTCCTGATAGAATCTCATGAAAGGCTCCAGGCTCTCCTCATGCGGCACAATTGCGGCCATTCCCTCGTAAAGCTCGGAAGCGAGGATGCACTCCTCCACATCGAGCATGCCGATCCTGGGGTAGACGAGAACCTCCAGTCTATCCCCGCCCTTCACGAAAGACAGCCTGCCGGAACCTCTGTGGGATAGCGAGTACCCTGCCCGGTTGAGGAAATCTGCTGTCAGGTCCTCGAGGTTGGAGCGAACGAGCTCGAGCAGCTCATCCCTTGATCTTTTAAATGTCTCGTACGCCCTCTCGAAGTCCGGACGGTCGTACTTCCCGGAAAGCGGGAAGTGGAATATCCTTCCGTGGATCACTATGAAGCTGTCAAGCTTCGGTGTATCATGAAATACCGGATGTCCGCTCATTATGCTCGAGAATATCCCGGGCGCCGGTCTCTCCCCAACCATTCTCCTCAGAAGATCCATCTCAGCGTCGCTCAGGCGCGCCTCGCGAACCGCCTGGTAGATCCTGTGAAGGAGCTCGCATCTCGCGATGATTCCTCTCTCTTTCAGGAGGCTGTTTATCCTCTCCCCTATAAGCCCTATCTTGTCTGTCATGATCTCATGAAGGCTCCTTTTTCTATTTTGCCCGTAAGCTGCGCATATGGCCTGCTGATGCCATCTCAGTAGGCGATCTCCTCTAAATCTGAGAGGCGCTGCTCGGCTGGATTTCCTGGACCGCGGCGAGCTCCGCCCTCAGCTCCCCCATCTTCGCCACCCTCTCGGCGAACGCATTGTGCCTGTGTATGCTCTCCTCATTTATCTGCTTCAGCGTGACGATCGCGTCATCTGGAAGATCGGTGAATGCTGCGACGACCCTCTGTGCCATCTCCCTGACGCAGTCCTCAACAAACATCGGGTTCATGTGCGCCCTTGATACTACAAGAGCCTCATCAGGGCGCTTCAGGAGCCCGTAAACCTTCGAGGACATCGACTCCTCTATGATCCTTATTATGCGGTCTATGGAGACGCATTTTCTGTCGCTGACCTCTATCGATATGCTCCCGCGTCCCCGCTGGTTATGCGTGGCCACCGGCACCCTCTCAAGGAAGCTCTCGACCGCATCCTCGCTGAGCCCGAGGTTGAGGAGATCTCTGCGCATCTTCTCCCTGACTATCTCCTGGGCACAGGGGCATGCTGTTGTTCCGATGACTTCAGCGCCGACGAGCTTTTTGATGTGTGGATTCGGGCCGATCGTGGCCCTCGCCTCCGCGAAGATGTCAACCACCTCCTGGCAGTTCACCTTCGTGGCGGGGGTCTGCCTCTTCACTATATACTCGCTCTTCATCTTCACCTCGGCCCTGGTCGCATACTCATGCCGCTCGAGGAGACGGAGAGCGATCTTGCCGCAGAGCTCCTCTATCTCGTAAACCGGCCTCGAGATCTCCTCCTCGAGAACCTCGTCTATGGCCTCGGTGTTCCTCGAGAGGTTCGCACCCTTCCTGCTCGATGGCAGATCCACAAATACCTCGAAGTTCGATATGAGAACGATTGGCCTCTCGCCACTCCTTTCGACCTTCACGAGCTTCTTCACTCCCGTCACCCCAACCCTTGTGAGGTTGATAGGGTAAGCAGGGTGACAGGCCTGAACATCCGGCAATCTCTCCAATTCACTCCACCCTACTCCTCATCCAGGCCGAGCTCGTCCATCAGCAGCAGGAGCCTGTCGACCTCCTCAAGAAGCTCATCGAGCATCTCCGAGATCCGGCAGTCCCTTTCGTTCATGCCATCAAGAATGGACTCAAGCTCGGCCCGAACACTCTCATCATAGCCTGTGAGCATCAGCTCACGAAGCTGCCTCTCGATATAGTCTGGATCGTGCATGTGATTGTCCTCACAGTAAAACCTGAGCCAAAGATATTTGAGCCTTTTCTGATGGATTGAACGAGTGCTGCAAGATCGCAGCTCTGCAATCGATCATTCAAATCCCGAAACGAAGCTCCTGATGCAGTATCTCAGATCCCTATGATACCCGCCCTCGAGAACAGCGAACCTGCGCCCGTCACATTCCTCCTCAGATGCGTCTCTTATCAGGGAACCGATCTTCCTGTAGTCATCTATATCGAGCATGCCGCCCCAGTCAAGTCGGTAAGTGTCAAATCCAGCTGATACGCATATGATATCGTACTCGTGGGATTCGAGCGCCCTCTCCACCTGCTCGATGTATCCGCTGCTCTCGAGCTTTATGTAATCGAAGTTGACGTCAATGGCGCCGATGTTGACGACGCTCACATCCGGATCCCATCGAAATATGCTCACAGTGCCGTCGCCGAAATGAAGGTCGATGTCAAGGATCAGTGCTTTTCGGAAATGAGGCCTGATGGCCTTCACAGCTATGGCGATGTTGTTGAAGAAGCACATTCCCCATGAATGATCAGCGGATGCATGATGTCCTGGTGGGCGGATCAGCCCGAAGGCTGGCTCTCTCAGGGATATCCTCGCGGCTGCAACGGCACCACCTGCTGCAAGAGCCGCAGCCTCGTAGAGCCCTCGCATCCCAACACGCTCAATATGCCCCGCCGTATGGACCGCCGCGATCTCCTCGTGGCTCGCTGGGGCTGGCTCGAAAAACTCGTACCCTGAGAGCTCCTGAGCTGCAAGCCTGACCCTTTCAGGGTTCTCAACCGGATTTGTGGGATACCTCTCCTCGAAGCCCCTGCTGTATACAACGATCATCTCTCTTCATCCGCTGGGTGCTCACTGTGCTCAACAGCATATGACCTTGCAGTAGAGGCATGCCAGTGAACGCCGGTTCTCAGGAGGCTGCACAGCTAATCCAGGCGGCAATCTCTCTGCTCTGGAGCACAAAAACATCTGGACTCAGGCGCAGGGGAGCGTCAGCGGCGGATTCTCACCGACCTCAATCTCCTCACGTATGTTGACCTCGCCTATGTAGAGGCCGCCCATGAGCATGTTTGTCGTCCTGTCTGTTTTGTTGACGAACCTCGCCCCTATCCTGGCAGTGCCGTGGAGATATGAGTTGATCTGGTAGAGCGAGACGTTCTCGCTCTGGTATATGGTGGTGTCCTTGACGAGATCCCTTATCGATGAGTAGCTCTCTGAGACCACGCTGCCGATATCGTAGTTCTTTGCGCAGAGCGCGTTCTTCAGATCGCTCTCAGATGGCCCCTCAGAGTAAGGATGGTACTCGAAGTAACCCCACTCGTTGAAGTACATCTCGCTCTCGTCAGATGTGTTGCTGCTCCAGAGGTCGATCGTCTGCCTCCTTGAGACGGTGCCGCTGCCCCGCGTCCCGACGACGAGCTTCTGTCCCTTGAACCCGTAGTCAGTCTCGTATATCTTTGTCTCGTCCATATAGCCGTTTACAAAGAGATACGAGTGCTGGGTCAGGGTGCGGTTGCCTCCGCCAGATGCAGGGCCCACACTGAGACATATCAGGACCAGCATAAACACTGAAATCACGGCAGTGAGACGCTTCATGACAGAATCCTCTTTCAGATCTCGTTGGAGTGACATGCGACCCACAGCATCTCCTCGATCTGAAGGAATAGATACTTTGCGGTCCGCTTCATATCCATATATGTTGAACCGAAATTGATTTATGTAGCTCCACTAAAGCAGTGCTGGTGCGGAGAGACCGCACTGGGGGTCGTATGTTGAAGCCATACAGCTTGATTGCGGTTCTGCTGATGCTCTCGCTATCAGCGATGGGGGCAGAGCATTCTGTCGGCGCTGGAAAGGACGACTGGTGGATATCGTATCCTGAGGACAATACAAATGCAGGCGGCTCTGTGAACCATCCAGCGTGGGTTCTGAATGCACTGAAGGAGAGGCCAGTTCTGATTTTCGTTCATCTGAACTGCGATTACTGTGCTCCACAGAAGGAGGCGGTTGATAAGGTGATGAAGGATTACTCAGGAGACGTGACGCTATTCGATCTCTCCGGAGATTCTGATGCGCGGGCTGCTGATGCCAGAGTCTATGATCCGGACGGCGGAAAGGCCCTCGTGCCGCTCACAGTGGTTGTCACACTCGTGAAAGATAATGGCGATGTGAAGATCGGATGGCACAGCTCTGAGGATATCACCGGAGAGGACTGGATCAGGTCGTATCTCGACGACGCGATCGCTCTGTACAATGAAAACAGAGATGGCTGGGCTGGAGCTTGATGCGTTCGATCATACATTTTTTGGCGATCCTGCTGATCTGCTCTTCCTTCGCTGTGCAGGCGGCACCGGAGAGCAGACAGGGGCCTTCTATTCTGTACATCACGAACATAGAGAGCCCGATATGCAGGGAGTGTGAGGAGGTCCTATCCGCGCAGACCGCCGAGATCGCAAGGCTCGCCGCAGAGCACCCTGATGCGGATATAACCACGATAAACATACGGAAGAATCCATACTCGGCGAACGGCAGCTCCCTCGCCCTTTCATGGTGGGGGGTGAATGTGACATGGCCCTGGGCAGAGGACTTTCAGCCGTATCCTGCCGCTGGACGGTACATGGACTACTGGTCATCGGGCACGGGCTTCTCGAACCCGACGATAATAATATTGAATTCCGATGGGGATGTGGTCAAGGTCTATCGCGTGTATCAAATAGGCAGGGGGCTGATCGACGGCATCCAGAGCTCTGATAAGCTCTATGCTGATCTGATGAGCGCTGATGGATACAGCCCGGGCTGGCTTTCAGCCTCAAGCTCTGGGAAATCTGCCCTCGGGATGTTCGCGCTCGGGATAATGACATCGCTCTCTCCATGCTCTGTGGCTCTTCTTGCGGCCCTCTTCTCATACATAATATCGAGAAAGAGGCGTGATGGGAGCGGAGACGATTACAGAGAGGGCCTGGCAATCGGGCTCTCATTCACAATAGGCATGGCAGCAGTGTTTTTTGTGATCGGTCTCTTCGTATCCCAGCTCGGCATCTTCATGCGCAGCTCCAGGTTCTTCGATCTCGCTGCTGGCATGCTGCTGATCGTCCTGGGAATAAACAGCATCACCCCTCTGGGCGAGTTCGTGGGCCCGATCTTCAGCTTCAGGAGATCCGGAAAGAGCTACCTTGAGCGTTTTATCAACATATCCTTAAAGATATTCGAGCGGTCTTCGACCCTTGGCGCGTTCTTCCTCGGAGCTTTCTTCTCTCTGGGATGGGCTCCATGCGCGATATCGCTTGTGTTTCCAGTGATAATCTGGCTCATCTCACAGGACGTCTCGCCCCTGGGAGGGGGTGTAATGCTCTTCATCTTCGGCCTTGGACACGGGGTGCCTGTGATCCCGATGGCAGCGCTCTCGAGGTCTGCTGCGGCCAGGATAGCAGACAGATACATATCAGCAGGCAGCTACATCACAAAGATCTTCGGGATTCTTGTTGTAGTCCTCGGAGTGCTGTTCGCAGCAAGATACTTCGGATATGCGCTGTGGTGATTCCATCTCGCTGCATCTGAAGATCCCGAGAGCTATTTTTTAAGGTTATGCGAATGTGAATGCACGCTCTTTTCTATCCCAGCGGGCGATCAGGTAACGCGCTCAGCGCAGAGATCCTGGATCATCGCGGCGAGTTCCTCGACTGATGCTCCGAGACCGCCCTGGCGATCCGGACGAACTCATCGACACCCAGATCCTCAGGTCTCGCATCGAGGATCGCGGGATCGAGATCCAGCATCACATCCTCTGCGATGCCTATTGACGCCAGCGCGTTCTTGACCTTCTTTCTCCTCTTGGTGAATAGATCCCTGCTTATCGAGGAGAACATCGCATCGTCGACCTGCTCCCTGTCAGCCCTCGGCCTGAGCCTGACAACAGCCGAGCTGACATGCGGCATGGGCCGGAACGCGGACCTGGGCACTGTCTCAAGGATCTCGACATTTGAGTAGTATGAGACATTCACGCTCAGCCTGCCGTAATCCTTGGTGCCGGGAGAGGCGAGCATTCTGTCCACAAACTCTCTCTGGTACATTAGCACCATGAGATCGAAGGGCCTCCCGAGCAGCCTCAGCGTTATCTTTGTCGAGATGTGGTAGGGAAGGTTCGATACGACCTTGTTGTACTCGGGGAGATCCACGCGGAGCGCATCGCCCTGGATCACCTCAACGTTGGGGAACCTCTCCTCCACATAGTGGGCGAGATCAGGATCCGCCTCTATCGCATAAACCCTGCCCGCCCTCGAGGCCAGGAACTCCGTCAGGCTTCCCCTGCCGGGGCCTATCTCCAGTACCCTGTCGGATGACGAGATCTCAGCGTAACCGGCTATCCTCTCCGCGATCCCTCTGTCCACCAGAAAATGCTGTCCGGCCTTCATCCCGCCTTCCTCATGAGCAGCATCTGCTGAGCCTGTATTTCACGGCCTTCTGCGGGCCTCGACAGGCTTCGGCTCCTTCGGCTCTGCTGTGAAGACCCTGTACTTGATCCGGTCGTCCATGAGCTCCTCCTCAATGCGCTTCGCGATGAGCTTCTCAGGGTTGTGCAGACCCTTTACCCTCTCAGACAGGTCCTTGAAGCTCTTGAAAGGGCCCTTCTTGCGCTCGTTGAGTATCGCCCACATCAGCTTCTTTCCTATGCCTGGGAGCAGCTCGAGACCGTGCATCCTTGTTGTGATCGGTCCAGCCTCGTTGAAGTACCTGATGAACCTCTCCTCGTTATCGAGCACTATCTTCTGTATCTCATATCCGAGCTCGAGCTTGGCGCTGTTTGTGAGCTCGTTGTAGCTGATCCTCCTGTTCACGCGCTCGATCACATCGCGTGCTGTCAGGTTCACGCGCTGCCCGACCGTTGGGACGACCCCTTCCTTTGGGGTCATCTCCATCAGAACGAAGCTTCCTTCACCCACTGCCTGAACAAGCGGACGCTTCTGGTAGCTTGTTATGGCCTCCGAGACGTGCCCGTAGGGAAGATAGTCGAGTATCCGGGCTACTGTTTCCCTCTTTGGAGGCCTGGCATCGGGCAAGAGAGACTTACCCCCTGCGCACTATATCGAGAATCGCGTCCAGCTCTTCCTCTGTCAGCGAGAACTTCTCCTTCGCGTAGATCGCCCTGAGCTCGTCCCTGGTCACAGGCCTGAGGTCCGCTATCTTCACAGCTATCTCGGGGGTAACCTTCTCAAGAGCCAGGAGAGCTTCCACGAGCCGCCTGCTCTCCTCAGGCGTGCCGTGGGAGAACAGCTCCGCATGGCGCATGGCCCGCCTGAGCTCGTATCCGAGCTCCTCTGGCTCGCCCGCCCTCTTCTCCCTGATCCCACTGAGGAGTGCGTTCACCTCTGCTATCGTGAGCAGTTCCTCTTTCAGAACGTCCTTGACTATCATCTTCTACTTCTGAGCAGCAAGGTGCTCGGGTAAGGCTATAACGAGCTTCTTTGCGTTCTGATCCGGGACCTCCAGCACGTAAGCTCTCCCTCTCCTGCCCACCACAGTTCCGGTCCTGCCATGAAACTTCGGGTGCGGCACTCCTTTGTGTATGCTGGGATCTATTATTATGTGAACCTTCTCACCAACGGCGAAATCCTGTATCGCCCTGACCACAGGAGAGATTCCCCTCTCCCTGACGCTCTTCTTGAGCTTGTCCCTGGTGTTCTTACGAAATCCGTGTGACTTGGGCATCGGACACTCCACCTACATCTATTACATCCAGCTCCACGACCCTGGCGTCTGACCCTAGAAGCTCCGCAAGGCTGGGCCTCGTCCTGCCACCGTCCCCTGATATCAGCTCCTTAACGTAGAGGCCGCTGTCGCAGCGGACGGTTATTTTTGCCATTCGGCCGTTCAGCTCATCCAGACCGGCGCTGTGCACCGCCCTCCTGCGGACCTTATCCGCCCTTCTGTGAGAGACGCGAGTTGGCGTACGCTGTTCTACAAAACCTACCAATTTGGACAGGGCGGATTTAAGCTTTTCTTTCTCGACCGGCGCTGAGAGCTCCACAACGGCCTCGTAGGTCTTCTCGAACCTCTCGTTCTTGACGGTCTCGACCATCGACTTATCGACAAAAATGAGATCGCTGACCTCGACCTTGCCGCTGCACTCTTTGTTTATCCTGTCCCTGAGCGCATTCAGGTCCAGATCTCTTCTGCGTGGGCGAACGACCTCGACGACAAAGGGCCGGCCGCTGCCTAGCATCCTGGCATCTATGTCCTCTCTTCCAGCGCCATGAAATACAGTGTCCTCAGCATCTGCAGCCTCTACAATGGGCCCTCTTATGAGCTCATCAACAGACTCCTGGTACATTCGCCCTGTATTGCCGCACCTCTCGCAGCCCCTCCCGCCGCAGACCCTGCACGGCCATCTCGTCTGCGGAAATCCGCGCTGGAGTTTCCTGTAACGCCCGTAGATGTAAAGCGGCTGGATCTGGATCTCTATGTGTCCGTCTGAAAGATGAAGATGAACGACAACCTCAGGGTTGTTGAGATCAGGCTGCTTCCCGCTCTTCAATGCTATTAGCTTCCCAACCTCGCGGTTGATCTCCGACTTCATGGGCTCTGCGTATCTAGAACAACCATCAGCGAGCAGAAGCTCCTCGTTCTCAGCAAGAAGGCCGCTCATGAATGTGCCAACCAGAAACCTGCTGCATTCTATTCCGCTGAGGGCCTCCACAGCCCTGTCTGCAAGCTCCTCCAGGCGCTCGGGATACATCTGCCCCAGGCAGACCCAGCAGGGCTCAGCCAAATCCTCCAGGCCGAGCCTGAGCCTCGCCTGCCTGCAGGACGGCGCGAGCGCGCGCAGCATCTCTCCGGACTCTTCGGGATCGCGGAGGTCCGCGCTCATGACCATGAACGTCTTTATCGAGCGCCCACGCTCGCTGTTTGTCATGCCCGTCCCCAGCATGGCGAACTGCCTGCCGAAGCAGCTGTCGCATATCGGGCCTAGCCGGAGGATCCTCAGGGCAGTCTGGATGATCTCAGATGCAATGCAGTTATCATTTTGATTTTCAGAGGGCATATCATCATCTTTTGTTCGGAGAAGTTTGTACACGCTGAGGGTGAGATTCGAACTCACGCGGTGCAATGCACCACTGGTTAGCCTGTTCCTTACGGAACCTCAAGACCAGCGCCGTAGGCCACTTGGCTACCTCAGCCCATCACATTTTCCGGGCAAGAGGGTATTAATATCTACCGCTTATACATCCGTCCATGCTAATCCGCAGCGCATTCCTCATTCAAAACGGGTCTCTCCTGAAGGATATCGACATTCTCATCGAGGGGAACCGCATCTCCGAGGTCGGAAGGGATTTGAGGCCAAATGATGATGAAGTCATAGATGCCAGAAACATGCTCGCAGTTCCGGGCCTGGTGAACAGCCACACGCATCTGGCCATGACGCTTCTGAGGGGTTATGCCGATGACATGGAGCTCATCCCCTGGCTCCGTGATAAGATCTGGCCGCTGGAGGCGAGGCTCAGGCCATCTGATATCCGCGCAGGGGTCAGGCTGGGCTGCCTGGAGCTGATAAGGTTCGGAGTGACGTGCTATAACGATATGTACTACTTCATGGATGAGACAGCTGCAGTCACCAGGGAGATGGGGATAAGGGGCGTGCTCTCAGGTGTGCTCTTCGATATGCGGCCTGAGCTTCTCGATGACGTCGAGCCGTTCATAAAAAAATGGAGAGATGACGATCTCATAAAGCCGGCTGTGGGCCCGCATGCTGTCTACACATGTTCAGAGGAGACGCTTCTCAGGGCGAGGGAGATCTCGGAGAGGTATGATGTAAAGATCCACATACACCTCTCAGAGACCAGGGATGAGGTCGATACATTTGTAAACCAGCGGCGTATGACACCTGTGGAGTTCCTGGAAAGCCTTGGGTTTCTGAGCGAGAGGGTGGTGGCGGCACACTGCGTATGGTTGACGCCTAGAGACATGAGGATTCTTGCGGAGAGGCATGTGAACGTCGCCCACTGCCCTATAAGCAACCTCAAGCTCGCATCAGGCATCGCTCCGGTCGCGACACTCATCGAACAGGGGGTGAATGTCTGCCTGGGAACGGATGGGGCTTCGAGCAACAACAACCTGGACATCTTCGAGGAGATGAAGGTCGCAGCCGTGGTCCAGAAGTGCGCTGCAGGACGTCCAGCGATACTTCCCGCTGATGCTGTCTGGCGGATGGCCACAGAGAATGCATACAGGGCATTCTCCCTGGATATAGGTATCAGGCCCGGAGCCCTCGCGGATCTCGCCCTGATCAATATCAAGAGGCCATGGTTCACGCCTGAGACCTCGATGCTCTCACATCTGGTCTACAGCATGGCTGGCGGGGTCTGCTGGACGATATGCAACGGAAGGGTGCTCATGAGGGATGGCGTGATCGAGGGAGAGGAGAAGATACTGGAGGAGGCGCAGCGAAGCTACGAGAGGCTGATCTCAGAGGAGTAGATGCGTTTCACACCGTTAATGGTGACGCGAGACGGGCTGATCTGCGGCTTGAAACCAGGCCAGGATGTTATGCCAGACCGCAAGGCAGAGCATCATCAACTGCTTTTTTAGCATACCATCAGTGTGCCTCACCCAAGCTCCTGGAAATGCGCGCTCTTCCTGTGATTAAGTTAAAATAAATGAATGTCCAAGCATCCACTGCCGGATTCTCCGGCCTGTGGTGGGATCAGATGATGTGATGCAAGGACCACAGCGGACGCGACATAATAAAAAGGATGCTTCACGCGTTCGCGCCATGACCTTGCTGATCGATCCCTGCCCAGCGGGCACGTCTCTATGACACCTCATCTTGATATCTTCTTGTGGCAGAACCACCAGTCGTAGCAGTCGTACATCTTGAGCCTTTCCTTTGCGCTCTTCTCGTCTGTTGGCGGCGGTATGATGACCTCATCGCCTATGAGATCGTTGTTCGGCCAGTTGGCCGGCGTTGCCACCTTGTTCTTGTCCACAACCTGCAGAGCCTCCACCACCCTGAGAACCTCGTCTATGTTCCTCCCAACCTCCTGAGGGTAGTAGAGCATCAGCCTTATTATTCCGCTCGGGTCCACTATGAATACAGCTCTCACAGTGTTCGATCCCTTGCCGGGATGGATCATGCCGAGCAGATCGGCGACCTCTCCAGTGTCCGCTATGATCGGGAACTTTATCTCAACCCCCATCTTCTCCCTGATCCACTCGGTCCACTTCATGTGGGAGAAGACCTGATCTACTGAGAGGCCTATGAGCTCGCAGTTGAGCTTCTTGAAGTCCTCCCTCCTCTTCTGGAACGCTATGAACTCCGTGGTGCATACGGGCGTGAAGTCTGCAGGATGGCTGAAGAGAACAAACCATTTGCCTGCGAGATCATCCGGCAGAGTCATCGGACCATGTGTGGTCCTCACCTCCATTCTCGGAAGCCTGTCCCCGAGGAGAGGCATCCCAAAATCAATCTCAGTTGTGCAGCTCATACGAGATCCCCCAATTTCTGGACTGCTGCTCGCGCTGCCAGGGCCATGCGGCTTCAGGCAGTACGACGTGCGCTGCGGTCCCGACCTCAGGATATCGATCGGCAGTTTCGTTGCGCAGAATACTTACCGAACGTCAAAATGCCCGGCGGCTTTATAGATACGCTTTGGCACAGAGGAACTGCATCATCGCAGTCGATAGTTTGGTGCGGTTTTGAGTCCGCCCACCAAGCTCACCAACGACTCCCCAGAGATGGCAGCTGTCTATGTGACCGACCGCAGATAGCAGCAGTCTATTTTTATTAAGCGATCGGATGCGAACGCTCCCCGCCCTGAAGGGCGTAGCTTCTAGGCTCACCGCCAGAGACTGCGCTCCCAGTCTCATATGTGATAGATCCCCAGGCGGCACTTCCTGCCTTCCTAGATCATCTCTTGAAGTAAAATTAGTCGTC
The DNA here is from genome assembly GCF_024518575.1 of Methanothrix sp. Classification (GTDB taxonomy): domain Archaea; phylum Halobacteriota; class Methanosarcinia; order Methanotrichales; family Methanotrichaceae; genus Methanothrix_B. Next base: position 43,025 of record NZ_JANIHG010000002.1, read on the forward strand.
GTCATTTAATATAGATATCGCCCCGAAGGGGGGCTTCGCTCTCATCCTAAGGGCGGGGTCCTCTCGCTTCGCTCTCCCAAAGATAAACCTTGTGAACCTTTCCAGGTTCATGTGCATTTCAAGACTGGAGCTGCGCCCTGATGACCGGCCAGGAATGTCAGACCTTGCTATTATTTGCAAATATGGCTCTACCTCGGTCTCAGTTTCCCCTCCTCCTCGAGCTGTTTCTTCACCTTCGCCCAGATGTGCTCCCGCTTGTATATCTCCCTGACAAGCTTTATATCCGGGAATGATATCGCCTCGCCCATGCAGAGATTGGCGCAGGTAGTGCAGCCAACAACGCATTGATTTGGCCTTGCAACCACAGGCCCATCCTCTGTCCAGTCATACACATCCCTCATACAATTCATGCACATCCCGCACTTCACACACTTTTCGCGATCTATTGTGGGATGCCAGGTTATCTTCTCCCTCGGGTAGCCAACAAGCCATGCCATGCTTTCACCAAATTCAAATCAACACTTTTCGATTTAAAGTTTTCGAGATGCAAAGTCTATTAGTTTTTACAGATAATTTTTATTTTCTCAGATGTGTCCTCTAAAAAACTGCTTATCCGTTTGTCTGTATAGCTGATCACAATAGCGTTTAGGTAACACTGTTAATGATAACAGTGTGAATTTGCGCGTTACAATATCCCAGGATAGCAAAGATTTAAATCGAGAAAAATCGATTCATAAATTGTGGCTGCACGCCACACATGGCAGCATCTCTGGTGCTGTCTGGAGGGATGCGATATGAATGGAAGATTTTGGCAGGTATACAGGCCAGTAATCGTACTTCTGGTTGTTATAACGGCTCTTGCGATATGGTCGTACCTTTCCGGAGGGGACAGGCTGAGCGGCGTGCCGCTGCTGACTCCTCTGAGAGGCGTATTGCTGATTGTGGTTGGCCTTGCAGCTGGTTTCCTCGGCGGATTGATTGGAACCGGCGGATGCAGCATCATGCTCCCGGTGATACATTTCTGGATGGGCTACCCAGCGCCCATCGCGATTGGCACGACGATCTTTGCGGTCATCTTCACCGCCACCTCAGGGGGCTACGGCCACCTCATCCGGAAAAATCTGGACAGAAGAGCAACTCTCTGGCTCGCCGGCGGCGGTATTCTTGGCGTGATCTTCGGCTCCTGGCTCTTCACGATTCTGGTCGGGCACATAGATCTCCTTCAGCTTATTCTGGGTCTGGCATTTCTGCTGCCAGCGATCAGGATGATCTACGAGGGCATCGGCCGCAGCAAGCCCAAGCAGGAGGGAAATGCTATCCCAGGTGGGAGCAGCGGCTTTGCGGTCTTCGGCTTTGCGATCGGCGTTCTGACTGGAATAGTGGGGCTGGGCGGAGGATATGCGCTCGTCCCGGGACTGATATACCTCTTCGGCGCACCAGTCTACATCACCATGGGAACATCCCTGGCAGTCATGATTCCGATGGCTGTTGTTGCAGGAGGAATAAAGCTCGCACAGGGGTTCGTCGCGCTCACGACCGCGTTAATCCTCGCAGCCGGAACGATCGTGGGAGCGCAGGTCGGAGCTGCTGTGATAAAGAGGTTCAGGCCGAATACGCTCAAGCTCATCTTCGGGCTCTACTTCCTGTACGTCTCGGTGAAGTTCATAGCAGCGTACTTCGGCATAGCGATATGGTGATTCGAGAGAGATGCTAAAAACTGAAAAAGAGCAGTCCGCCCTGTTGGGGGCGGATTAACCGAAGAGCGCTCCGAGGCCCTCGATTCCGCTCTCCTCGGCCTCTTCCTTTTTCTCCTCTTCCTCTGCCTTGGCTGCAGGCTTCTTTGCTTCGGTCCCTGCGGCAGATGCAGCTGGCGCGGCAGCTGCTACCGGCATGGCGGTCGCCTGGGAGAGGACCTTGTCGATATCAACGCCCTCAAGCGCCGAGACCAGGGCCTTGATCCTGACCTCATCGGGCGTCACACCCGCTGCCTCTAGGACCTTCTTTATGCCATCATCGCTTACTTCCTTGCCTGAGCTATGTAGTAACAGTGCTGCATATATGTATTCCATTAAACTCACCTTTCTCTAACCAAACAGAGAACCCAGCCCCGCGGCTGCGTCCTCCTCTTCCTTCTTCTCCTCTACCTCTTCAACCTCTTCGACCTGCTTCTGCTCCGGCGCCACTTCAGTGGCAGACATCAAGCCTGCAATCGCCTGAGCATTGGCATGTGCCTTCATTATGACAAGATCTATCATGCCGGGGACGGGTATACCGCGCTCGGCCACCAGATACCTCGCCCTGGATGCTGCACGCTGAACGATCGGGATCACAGTCTGAGGCGTCACATAGGCCACCTCGACCGCGAAGGCAAGCGCCTTTCCAGCAGCCTCGGATATATCCCTCAGAACTGCATCCGTGTCCAGTGTGAGATCCTCTGCGGCGAAAACCAGCCTGTCGCTGTAAGCGGCCCGGAGCTCCAGTCCCACGAGCTTCGGATATATCTCCATTAGCTGGAGGACTTCCGCCACCTTGGGAGATATCACATCGCCCTTCTTCGCGAGCACAACCCTCTGGTTTATCACGACCTTGCCGCCTTTTATGGCGGCAGGTATTCCAGCGCTCTGGAGCTTTCCGACCATCGGTCCTGGCGAGAAAGAGGTCTCGCCGCTCTCGACCACTATATCCATGGGGGCGACGGCGCCTGCCTTTATGGGCATCGGGCGCTTCTCCGCGTCCAGCATCCTCTTGAGCGCAAACGGATTCGCATCGGAGAATATCAGCGCTGTCTGGTCCTCGATGTAATCTGCGAGCGGCCTGAGCGATTCATCGGATTTCAGTATAGCCCTCCGGGCAATGTTGTTGTTGACAACCCTTACCTCAGAGAGGGGTCTCAGGATGCCGCGAATCCTCTGAAACTCACTTGCCGGAAGCTCGCGTATACACGCAACGCCTACAACGCGACTGCTCCTTATCCGCTCCACGAGCTCGTCAACCTCTCTCAGCTTCCATTCAGGCACGCGAGCAACGTGGCGAACATCTGCTGACATCTAGATCACCCTTACCGCCGGCCCCATCGTCGTCTTGACATACACTGACTTCAGGTTGTGACGACCGTCCTTCAGGGTCTGCTCCAGCTTTGTGATTACGGACTCTATGTTCTCTGCAAGCTGCCTGGCGTCCATGTCTCTCCTGCCCACAGCGATGTGGAATGTCGGCCTGTCTCTGGATCTTATCCTGACGATGTTCTTGAGCCTCGTGACCATCTGGGTGACATCCGCATTGGGCGGAAGTGGCGTGGGCATCTTTCCACGTTTGCCGAGAATGGGTCCGAGGGTCTTACCGATGACTGGCATGAACTGCGTCTCGGCTATGAAGAAATCGTATTCATCCGCCAGCTTTCTCGCGTTCTTCCTGTTCTCCCCCAGAAGCTTCAGCTCCTCTGGAGGTATCACGTAGTCAGCGCCAGCGCCCTTCGCCTTGAGCGCAGTATCTCCAGCTGCGAAAACCGCGATTCTATTTGGCCTTCCACGCCCGTGTGGCAGTATAACTTCAGTATCGATCCTGTTGCCGGGCTGTGTCAGATCTATGTTATGGAGATTTATGGCAAGATCGACGCTCTCCTTGAAGCCCCTGGGCGGGGCCTCAGAGATCGCCTTTTTGACTGCCTCTTCGATATTCTCTTTCATTCAGATCATCCGTAGTCCACGACTTTTGGTCTTCTACGGCTCCAAAGATCGCAATTTAGGACTTCGCCTCAAAGAGGTGGTCGTAGCTGCCAGACGCGAGCGCCTGCTGCACCTCTTTTGAGGTCATACCATCTATCTTTATCCCCAAGGAGCCACAGGTTCCCACGATCTCTCTGACCGCGCTCTTCAGGTTCTTCGAGAGAAGGTTCCTTCTCTTTATCTCTGCGATCTTTATCACCTGATCCATCGATATGTTACCAGCAAAGCTCTTCTTGTCACCGCTGCCCTTCTCAACCCCGGCCTCCTTCAGTATGAGCGCCGAGGTTGGAGGTGTGCCGACCTCTATCTCGAACTCGGTCCTGCTCTTCACCTTTATCTTCACAGGAACCTGCATGCCGTTCAGATCTTTGGTCAGCTCGTTTATCTTGGCGACAACAGCTGCTACATTGACACCGAGAGGTCCAAGCGCCGGGCCAAGGGGCGGTCCAGCAGTTGCCTTGCCACCTGATACCAGCGCCTCGACGACATTAGCCAATATTGTTCACCTCTGAGCCTCTTCTTTGCTAAGGACTCTTACATGATCTCCTCTGACCGTTATGGGTATGGGCACCATGGCCTCGAAGAGCTCCACGGTTATCTCCTCTTTGGCCGAGTCGACCCGCTTCACCCTGGCCATCTCGCCCTTGAACGGCCCGGAGATCAGCTCCACAATGGCGCCCTCGCTTATGCCAACGACTGCAGGCTTTGGCGTCAGGAAGTGCTCAATCTCTGCGAAGCTGGATGCGCCTTTTATCACAGAGCGCGCATGTGGAACCCCCTGGATAGCCTGCTCCACTATCTCTGGGGCCGAAGCCTCCACCAATACGTAGCCCTTCAGCACATCAGGAACGAGTATTGCCCGTATGTCCAGCTTCTCCTTTCTCGCTATCTGGGCGACCAGATTCGCGACCGCTCGCTCCTGATTTGCGGTTGTCTTGACTACATATATGCTGGTCTCGGACATCCTCAGTCTAGAGGATAAACCATATATAAAAAGGTTTGTGACTGCTTTTAGCATTCCAGAGGGGCCGGATTCAGCAGATCCGGGGCTTCAGAAGTCCTGATCACATCCCACAGTATGCGCATAGCTTATATCCAATCGGATCTTCGCATACCACAAAACCTGTTCGGATCCCAGGCGAGAAGGAGGTCGCAGAGTTGGAGGAAGACCAGAGCGTGCTCGACCAGTTCGTCCCGTTCTGCCCGAAATGCGGGAACGAGTGCATGCCCAAGGAGCTGCGGAGGGCTCTCGATTCCAAGAGCTGGAAGAAGATAATCGTTGAAACTATATACTATTGCCCCAGATGTGATAACTACTGGAGCGAAGGTCTGGTGGAAAAGGGCTATAAATGATCTATCTATACTATACAGATATGTTCATGGGCTACAGCTTCGGCCCTGAACACCCGCTGCAGCCAGCGCGGATCATGCTCACCTACAGGATGATCGAGGAGTATGGGTTCTTCCTCGGATACGACACAGAGGTTCTGGAGCCGTACTATGCGAGCGAGAGCGACCTCCTCATGGTCCACGATCCTGGGTATATACAGGCGGTGAGGGATGAGCGACCAGATCCAGCGCTCGGCCTGGATGAGCCTGATACTCCCATATTCCCTGGGATCTATGACGCGAGCGCGCTGATCGCCGGAGCCAGCATCGAGGCCGCGAAGCGTGTTGCATCAGAGCCCTGTGTGGCGTTCAACCTGGCCGGCGGGCTTCATCACGCGTTTCCGGCCAGAGCGGCAGGATTCTGCGTCTTCAACGATTGCGCCCTCGGAATCCGCACATTGAGGAAACGATTCGACAGAGTCCTCTACATAGATATCGATGCACATCACGGCGATGGCGTGCAGTACATCTTCTACGAGGATCCATCAGTCCTGACCATATCCATACATGAATCTGGAAAGTACCTCTTTCCAGGAACCGGCTTCGTGGACGAGATCGGCAGCGGAGACGGGTATGGCTACTCCGCGAACATACCGATGCCGCTGAATGCGGATGATGAATGCTACAGATATGCCTTTGAGTCCGTAATCCCCGCGCTCTTCAGGTGGTTCAAACCTGATGCGGTCGTCGCGCAGCTCGGCGCCGATACTCACTATGCAGATCCTCTCGCGAGCCTCGATCTCACGCTTGAGGGCTACGGCTATCTCGTCAGGAGGATAAAAGAGCTCACAGATGAGTACGCGAATGGGAGGATGCTCGCTCTGGGCGGTGGCGGCTACAACCTGGAGGTTGTGCCGCTCGCATGGACTCTGGCATTCCAGACCCTGAGAGGAAAGGAGATGCCGGAGGAGCTCCCGAAGTGGTGGGTCGATGCTATAATGAAGATGATCGGGAGACCCCCACTCTCTCTTCCAGACCGGCCCAAGGAGAAGAGAGATGTCCCAAGGGAGCTGATCGAGACCGTGGCAAACCTGAAGAGAAGGCTGACGATCATACACGGCGACATATTCTGAGCGTGAGGCCTGTCGATGATCGCGGTGGAGGGCTCGGTCAGGGTTAACACAGACGGGGTCTTCTACAATCCCAGGATGAGAACGAACAGGGATATCTGCGTCGCGATGGCCTCAGAGCTCGGAATAAAGGAGTACCTGGATGCGTTCTCTGCCAGCGGCATACGTGGCATCAGGGTGAGAAAGGAGGCAGGCGTCGAGCGTGTCGTGATGAACGATATCAGCCCTTCAGCATGCCAGCGCATCAGGGAGAACCTCGCCCTGAATGATGTATCAGACTGTGAGGTGACCTGCGAGAGCGCCAGTGTCATCATGAGCAGGAGACGGTTCGAGACGATAGATCTCGATCCGTTCGGCTCCCCCGCGCAGTTCCTCGCTCCTGCAGCATCCTCCGCAAGATCGTATCTCTTCATAACGGCAACGGATACCGCCCCACTCTGCGGGGCACATCTCCGGAGCGGCATGAGAAAATATCTTGCAGTCCCTCTGAATACCGAGTACCACAGGGAGATGGGCGTGCGGATCCTGATTGGAGCTGTAATACGGGAGATGGCGAGGGCCGACAGGCGGGGAATACCCCTGCTCTCGTATGCCACAGAGCACTATGTTCGCCTGCATCTGCGAATAAAAAAAGGTGCGCGTGAGGCCGATGAGGCCCTCGAGTCCATGGGATATGTCGAGCACTGCTTCAGTTGTGGAGGCTGGAGTTTGAGGATGGGCATGGGCTGCACATCCTCAGGCACGTGCGGCTTCTGTGGAGGAAGGACCTGCACTGCAGGGCCTCTCTGGCTCGGCCAGCTTCACGATAAAGATATCCTCAGAGCAGCTCTCAAAAGACTTGATCCTGAGAGCAGGGCCCACAGATTAGTATTACTATGCTCTGAGGAGGTTGACGTCCCGTTCTACTACGATCATCATAAGATCTGCAGGAGGCTGAGAATCACACCGTCGAAGGTCGAGTCCGTCATATCCGATCTGCTTGAGCATGGCTACAGGGCTTCCAGGACGCACTTCACTGGAGTCGGTATAAAGACCGATGCTCCTTTGAGGGATCTGGTTTCTCTGCTGGCCTGATGGGATGTTTGGGAATACAGCACCAGATCTTTCCTGGCAATCGACCGGATCCAATCCGTAAACCATGAAATCTGGCAGGAAGATCTTCAGCCCAGAATTGAGAACCTAAAAGTTAATAAGGAAGAAGGTATATGATAATGATAACTGTAATGCTTCGAGAGCATTGCAGGCAGATGTACATGTGGCACGAGGTCGCGTTTAATTACCCCCTTCATTGCTACTCCCTTTCGCATCTCGTGCCATCCCTTCTTCTTACAGAGGTTGCATGCGTCTGCTGATCTACTTCGTGCTTGGTGGGGCCATCACAGCGCTCGTTGTTCATCTCGGCAGCTCAGGCCGCGGGACGCTATCAGCGTTCATCGCCACTTTTCCCGTGCTCACAGCCCTCACATTCATACTGATATCCATGGAGGGGAGCAGCGCTGATCTGTGTGAGTATGCGAGAGGCCTTCTGCTTTTCACGCCCGCATGGATCGCCTATGTGCTGACGGTGATGATCACCTTCGAACGCATCGGCGTCTGGCTATCAATAGCCCTGGGCATGGCAGTATACGCGCTTTCATCCTGGATTCTGAGAGCCGTCTTTCTGCACTAATATCTATACTACTATTGTATTTTGTTACTATTATCTTTTGCTCGTCTCGCTACTATCATCATTAATACCAACTTTCTTTTTCAGAAAAGAATAAATATCAGTATATGCAGCCTCTAGCCCATGAGGGTTGCTCTTGTCGGTGGTACCGGGGATATCGGTAATGGATTTGCGGTCCGCTGGGCCCCCCATTATGAGGTTGTCATCGGGTCCAGAAAGGCGGAGCGGGCCCAGGAGAGCGCATCTGAGCTCAGCAGATACATGAGATCTCTGGGCATTGATGCAGTGATGTATGGAAGAGATAACGCAAACGCCATCATGGATTCGGACGTCGTCGTCCTCTGTGTTCCTCCAGAGAGCCTGAGCATGGTGACATCTGATCTGAGAGATTGCTACTCAGACCAGATCGTGATATCGCCTGTGGTCCCCATGGCCCGGACGGACCACTTCGAGTACAGGCCACCTCCGGAGGGATGTGCAGCGTTTCTTGTAAAGAACTCCCTGCCGGAGAGCGTGAGGGTTGTCTCTGCGTTTCACACGATACCTGCGAAGTCGCTCATGGATGCAGAGAAGATCCTCAGGTTCGATGTGCCCATATGCGGCGATGATAAAGCTGCTAAGGATCTCGTGGCAGAGATGTGCAGAAAGATCCGCGATCTCAGGCCACTCGATGCCGGCCCGCTGAGCGTATCGCATCAGGTCGAGGGGCTCACGCCGCTTCTGCTCAACATCGCGCGCCTGAACAAAATGCGCCGTGTCGGCGTGCATTTCGTCCAGGAGGAGTAATCTCCCCTCTCAGGACGCGGAAGACTTCACGAGCATGTAGAATGTGGCCGCGGTCAGCGCGTCCCCGAGGCCGACGGTGGTCACAGGCTCAGGCGCCAGGAAGGATGGATGGACGCAGACGCTCGATCCATCTTTTTCCTTGAATGCGCCGAGACCGGCCCTCCTCCCGCCGGCGCGCACGAGATCCTCCACCGCCATTCTCCCCTCATCGCTCACGCTCAGCTTTACCGATCTTTCAATGCACCCTGTGGCAGCGAGCCTGCCTGCGATCTCCGCGCCCAGCCCCAGCGCCGCGATCTCTTTTACCGGCTCAGGCGAGATGCTCACCGTGAACTCCCGGGTGTGAACGCACACCCTTGGAATATCAAACTCATCATGGACCTGCTCCGCAGCCCCTGCGATCTCCTCCCAGTCCTCTCCCGAATGCGCCAGCATCGAGAGCTCATCCTCGTTCATGCCTATGCTCTCGACATCCAGGATCTCCAGGAGGGCTCTCATGACCTCCGGCCGCTCGAAGCTGCCCATCTCAGCGTGGCTGTATCTTGTGTAGATCCACTGACTCATAGATCCCAGCCGCTCCTCGAAGATCTCCCTGTGAAGCTCGTAGGGGACGAGATGAAACCCCGAAAGCACCACACCCCTCACATCAGGAGCGGGCTTTTCAAGAAACGCGCGGAATGAGGGATTTATGTGCATCACTCGATTCAGCGGGTCGAACGTCGCGATTATCCTGTTATCCCTCGGAGCTGTGAATCTTCCCGAAGGAATATCGAGATCCTCACCGCTCCTGTACTGTATCACGAAGTGCCTGAGCTCCTGCCCCTCCTCTGATGCGTTCACGGGATCTGAGAGTGAGACGCCTCTTCCCATGACCGGAACCCTGACCGCTGGATGAAAGAGAGATGCCTGGAGCGGAGTCAGGGATGGGACGTTGACTACAGGCTCTGCTCCGAGCGCGGCGAGAACGTTTGCGATGTTCCCTGCATTCCCTCCCATCCTTCTCTCCCAGGGGAAGAGCGATGCGATCTCATCAGCGACCTTCTCACTCTTAATGATTAGCTCGCCGCCTGTTCCACGGCGCATGTGATACAGGATAGATATGATGAGATCCTCCAGAGAACCGATCTTTGATGGAACCCCGGATCTTTCGGCCGGGAGATCGATGCGGTGTGATAGCATCTCGATCTCCTTCCCTGTGATGGTGTGAACACAGTCGATATTCACGTTGAACGCACAGAGAACCCTGGGATCAGATCCTGATGAGTCTGTACCTGCTGGTCCCAAGGCCGATCTTCTCCCCATAAACAACCTGGTGCAGAGCGTTTGTCGACTCCCAGCACCCCCTGAACTTGTCCTCTCCAGGCCTCCTGTTGCTCTTCAGGTAGCTGTTCTCGAGGCCCATCTGAGCGTTGACGAGGTCGTAGCTGGCCATGTCGATGGCAACCGGATCCCTGGATGCGAGAATTCCTATGTCTGGGACCACCGGAGCATCGGACCACGGCACGCAGTCGCAGTCCGGCGTTATATCCATCAGAAAGTTGAAGAAACCGACGCGTCCGGATTTACCGAGAAGAGCTCCGTATGCGTACTCGACCATTCTCTCCACGAATGGCGGTATCGCAATGGCCCAGTCGAAGTCAATTGCCCTCTCGGGGCATGCCCTGACGCACTCACCGCAGCCGACACAGATACTGAGATCGATGGAGGCTTTCCCTTCAAGCAGAGATATCGCAGATCTCGGGCATGCCTTCACGCACCTGCCGCACCCCTTGCATCTCTCTTTATGCACCATGGGTTTTGCGGTGTGCTGCTCTGCCTTTCCGATCGGAGGCGCGCATCCCATGCCGAGGTTCTTTATCGCCCCGCCGAAGCCGGCGAGGATGTGCGCCTTGAAGTGCGAGAGGACGATCATGCTGTCGGCGCTGGCGATATCTCCGGCTATCCTCACAGACCTGAAGTGATTGAGGTTAACATCAACGCTGATGTGGTTCCCCCCGCGCAGGCCGTCTGCGATTATAACGGGCGCATCGACAACAGCATAAGCGAAGCCATGCTCTATCGCCGTCCTGGTGTGGTCAACCGAGTTCCCACGGCCGCCGCTGTAGAGCGTGTTCGTGTCCGTCAGGAACGGCCGCGCGCCTCTCTCCTTCACAAGCTTCACGACCTCACGCACAAAGACGGGGCTGATGTAAGTATCGTTACCCACCTCGCCGAAGTGGAGCTTTATGGCAGTGAGATCACCTTTATCGAGAATTTTATCGAAACCGGCAGCGCTGAAAAGTCTCCTGATCTTCTCGAGCTTGTTCTCACTATCGCTCCTGGCTCTGATATCCGCAAAGTAAACATCACTGGTCATGATCCTCCCCACTGTGCAGATGTGCAGCACAGCTAATCAGCCTTTCCTTCCCTCATATGCATATGGTTTCTCAAATCGCAGAAGCAATCCGATCTCTCATCTCGAGATTGGAGATGCGTGAGATCCAGTTATCCGCTTGCTGATCCAAGAGCTTTGATCTGCTCGATATGGAAGCTGATGCCAGATCAATGACACGCATCTCAATCAGATCCACAGAGCTTGTCGTTTCTCCTCTATGTGTCCCAGGATCAGATCTGCTGCCTTCACATGACTCTCCTCTATGGATATGATGCTGCCTGTGATTATTGCTTCAGAATCACAGCCCCACAACGCTCATTCCACGAGCACCATCTCCACCGGCCGTCTCGGAGTATGTCTTGTCGGCGGAGCGTATCCCATGCGTATGAGCAGCTGTGGATATCTTACGCCAAGAAACTTCGCCATCTCTTCTCTGAGCTCATCTATTGCTATAGGCTGGCTGAAGAGATCGAAGCGCACGTCCATCTCTGTGGCCAGGAGGAACAGCTTCTCGAAGGTGACGCCCAGCCTGACCCACGTGAGCCTGTCCTCTGAGTTCGATGATAGAACTCCAACCGCAGGAGATTCTCTCATTAGAGCTGACTCCTTTCTGGCCCTCGACCAGGATGTGTCAAATGTTCCGAATATAAACTTTCCAAGATACGACTCGAAATCAGAATAGCCAAATGCATAGCCAGGCAGCCCGTCGTACGCATCCGAGGTGTTGGGTCTTATCCAGGATGCCAGCTCCCTCCTGAACTCCTTATTCCCGAGCTGTATTTTGTGTGCGCGCGCGAGTATATCTGCCATCCGGCTCTTGCCCTCCGGATCTGTCATTATGTCAAGCCTGAAGCCATCTTTCTCCACGAGCTCTTTCATCCTCTGAAGCTTCTCAGGCTCGATCTCCCTATCCTCAAACCTGCTTCGATTCGTGTGCCTCTCTGTTATCTGTCTGAACAGGTCGGGGAACCTTCTCTCAGTGAGACCCTCTGAAAAGCTGATCAGAGCGATGCGATCCGCGTCCATGCCGTCGGGGAAGCATTCAATCCTGTAACCCAGATTGAAGTGCTCCGCAGCGATTAGGATATTTGCCACCGCACAGCCCAAACTTATGTATGCGGTCCTGTGCGTCGGATCGACTGCGGGGAGTGTTCTGGACCTGTCAAATATCACAGATATGCTGCTGTCTCTGATTGAGAACTTCCATGGCTGTGTGTTTGGGCCTGATGGGGCGAGAACCGCATACCTCAGGACAAATTTCAGCTTATCATACATGCTTCCCTGTGACGGAAAATCCTCCTCACGTACATCCCATGCGGCCAGGTTTCTACTCATGAGTGTGGTCCTCCATAGCTTGCAATGGCTCGATGCGCCACATGCTGCACAGCAGGGAGCGCAACCGACAAATATATTGTGAGCTGATGAAATATAAAAGTTGGCTCATTCTGGGTGGATCCTGAGATCCAAACTGCCTGTGATCAGTGAGAAGAAAATGAGGCGATCGATATCGTCATCTAAGAAAAGACCAGTGCTCAGTAATCAGTTGCTTCAGCTCCATGCGCCTTAACTTTGGGAGATGTCTGGATGGTGCACCTCTGAGCTCACAGGATCATCTGCGCGCAACTGAGACTCCCGTCTTCAGGCCGGCGTGTTTGACAATCACCAGATTCCGTAAACTCCTTTAACATAGCACATTCACCTGCAGAAGCATGCCGATACATCCAATAGATTACAGGTACGGGACGCCGGAGATGAAGGCGATCTGGGAGGAGGATTACAGGATCAGGATGCTCTTCAGGGTGGAGGCAGCCCTTGCCAGGGCAGAGGAGGAGGTCGGCCTCATCCCGAGGGGAGCCGCAGATGCGATATCGAGGGCAGCGGAGATCGCATCGCCCCAGCGGGCAAAGGAGATCGAGGCCGAGATAGGGCATGACATGATGGCAGTGGTCCTGGCGATGGCTGAGGCCTGCGATTACGGGGAGTGGATACATCTCGGCGCGACATCGAATGATATTCTGGATACAGCAACAGGCCTGCAGCTCAAAGCATCCCTGGAGATCATCGAGTCGAAGCTCAGGGAGCTGCTCAGAGTCCTCCTGGAGATGGCCCTGGAAAACAAGGATCTCGTATGCGCCGGTAGGACACATGGACAGATGGCTGTACCAACGACCTATGGGCTGAGGTTTGCGATATGGGCCTCAGAGGTCTCCCGCCACATCGAGAGGCTCAGGGAGATACGGCCCAGGGCTGCGGTCGGGAAGATCAGCGGTGCCGTTGGGACACAGGCAGCATTCGGCCCCCACGGCATGACCATACAGCGCAGGGTCATGGAGATCCTCGGGCTCAATGAGGTCGATGTCTCCAACCAGGTCGTGCAGAGGGATCGCCACGCAGAGGTCATATGTCTCCTGGCCCTCATCGCCTCCACGCTCGACAAGATCTGCGTGGAGATCAGGACTCTACAGAGGACAGAGATCGGGGAGGTGGAGGAGAGCTTCGGCAAGAAGCAGGTAGGTTCCAGCACAATGCCGCACAAGAGAAATCCGATAAGATCTGAGCAGGTCTGTGGCCTTGCGAGGGTTGTCAGAGCACAGGTTGAGCCAGCGTTTGCGAACATACCGCTCTGGGATGAGAGGGATCTCACAAACTCCAGCTGCGAGCGCGTCATATTCCCTGAGGCCTTCGTGCTCACAGATCACATACTCAATCTCACCATCAGGATTCTGAAAGGGCTCAGGATACGAAAGGAGAACGTCGAGAGAAACCTCACCCTGCTCAAGGGTCTGAACATGGCTGAGGCTGTCATGGTTGAGCTGGCGAAGAGGGGCGCTGGCAGGCAGACATCTCATGAGATACTGAGGAAGGCATCGATGAGGGCGTTTGAGGAGAGGCGTGAGCTGCTCGATGTCCTCCTAGAGGATGGAACTGTCACGAAATACATCGGCGAGGATGAGCTCAGAGAGCTGCTCGATCCACACAGATACACAGGCACAGCTGTCGAGCAGGTGGAGCGGCTTGAGAGGAAGCTCAGGGCATACTGCGAGGATTGAAGATAGTGCGATATCTGAGAGAACGCTCTATTTATTGCAACCTCGCCGTATGCCGGTTGCTGAATGCACTCACTCGCTCGACAGGAGCGCATAGCGTGACTGCTCGAGCAAGTTATCGCTAAGAGCGTTGAGAGAATTGGGAAGATAGGAGGCAAAAGGCGGGTGTCGGAGGTGGGAACGCGTCCGGCTTTTGCCCAAACAAATTAAGGCAATTGTCGAATATAAATATTTCGGTCGTATTGCTGTGTTGAATAATTAAGAGCTCTAAGGTCGAGAGCTATTGATTTTTACTAGGATTGCAATTCGTATGAATCCAGCCTCTGCTATCGGATTCTCAAACATTATTCAACACAACAGGTCGTATCAGGGGACCTGTCCGAATAACACCGGTACCTTCTCGCGTGGTCGAAGATAATAAACATTTAAAATAAGTTTTAAATAGGTTGCCCCAACCCTGTATGCATCTCAGGTTTCATGCTTTGGTCGTGGGCTCGATTCACCGGCTATCATCTCAGGAATCTGCATACAATAGCACAGCACGACATACTCGTTCTGGATTTCAAATCACTGTATCCAACTATCATCTCAGGAATCTGCATACACTAGCACAGCATCCCACGTATCCTGCAAAGACGCATGCTCTTTGTTCGATTCTGCACCGGACTTATCAGAATGGGGATCCGCACTTCGAATACTTTATAACCGATCCGGTTTATCTTCTGCATGATGCGCTTCCAGATCCTGGATGCAAACTACGTCTACGACAGAAGTGGATATCCTGTCGTGCAGCTGTTTGGCGTCAGCGATGGTGGGGATAGCGTTATCTGCCGTGTGTCAGGATTCCGGCCTTATTTTTATGCAAGCGCTCATGACCTCGCCAGTGCAGCGGATGCTGTCAGATCCCTGGGTCTCGATGTGGAGATCGTCGAGCGATACGAGCCCATAGGGTACCAGTCGAGGCCATCAGAGATGCTCAGGATAATCGCGAGGGATCCTAAGTCTGTCAGGGAGATAAGGGACAGGGTGAAGGAGATCCCCTCCGTTAAGGCGGTCTACGAGACCGACATTCTCTTCAAGAACAGATTTCTCATAGATACAGGCCTCGGCGGCATGGCGTGGGTTAAAGTCCCGGACGGGGAGAGAGGCGAGATGCGCGACAGGCGCCGGTTGATCGTTGATGTGCCTGTGGATAAGCTGGCGCAGGAGGATCTTGAGAGCACGGCGCCTCTGAGGTTCATGGCCTTCGATATCGAATGCCTACCGAAGAACGGGGAGATGCCCAGGCCTGAGAGCTCACCTGTGATACTGATAAGCATGGCATTCAATCCCCCCTATCGAGGGCTGAGCGACCTCGTTCTGGTGGGGAGGGAGCTCAAATGCGAGAGGCAGGATGTTGAGGGCTGTGCTGATGAGAGAGACCTCATCTCCAGGTTTGTCTCTGTAATCGACGAATACGATCCTGATATCATGGCTGGCTACAACTCGAACGAGTTCGACATCCCGTATCTCAGGGAGCGGGCATCCAGGCTGGGAATAGAGATGGATGTGGGTCGCGATGGAAGCACATGGCTCATCAAAAGCATAGGCGGTAACAAAAATGTCGCTGTGACCGGCCGGGTCGTTGTGGACCTGCTTCCGATCATCAGATCCTCATTCAGCCTGAAGCAGTACACTCTCAGAAACGCTGCCATGGAGCTGATCGGAGAGGAGAAGCGAGACGTGAACCCTGCCAGGATGGAATCGATCTGGCTTGAAGGCGATGGGCTCTCAGATCTCATAAGCTACTCGAGGCAGGATGCGGTGCTTGTCATGCAGCTCCTCCTACGCCTGAGGCTGATGGATAAATACATAGCCCTGGCGAGGGCGAGCGGTTCGCTGCTCCAGGACATAGTCAATGGCGGCCAGAGCGGCATGGTTGAGAACCTGCTGCTCAGGAGGTTCAGATCGCATGGGAGAGTTCTCCCGCCGAAGCCGGACTCGGAGGAGTCGGACGAGCGGTTCATGGATGCAGATGAGCTGAAGGGCGGGGCGGTTCTCACTCCCGTGAAGGGACTTGTGGAGAACGTCGTCATATTGGACTACAAATCGCTCTATCCCACGATAATGATGGCCCACAACCTCTGCTACTCGACAGTGGTCACAAAGGAGAGGCCGTTAGAAGTTATAAAATCGCCATCTGGTGGAGATTTCGCAGCCCCCTCTGTTTGCAAAGGGATTGTGCCGGAGATACTGAGGGAGCTGCTGGAGAAAAGGACAGAGACGAAGAGGCTCATGAAGAGCGCGGGCGAAGAGGAGCGTGCGTTTCTCGATGCAAAGCAGTACGCGCTCAAGATCCTGCTGAACAGCTTCTATGGATACTCTGGATACGCCAGGGCGAGGCTTTACAGTCTGACTCTGGCGAACGCTGTTACAAGCTTCGGAAGGCATAACATAATAAGGACAAAGGAGATGATCGAGGAGATCGGCTCCGTTTACATTGTTGATGGGAGGGCTGTGCTCCCCAGAGAGAATCCCGTTGGAGGCAGGCGCTACGATCTCTCTGTCGTCTACGGGGACACGGACAGCGTATTTGTCAGGATATCCTCTGATCAGAGCATCTCCCCTGAGGATGCGGAGCTTATAGGACGAAAGATCGCGGAGACGATAACATCGAAGCTCCCGGAGCCGATGGAGCTCGTATTCGAGGCGTTCGCCAGGCGTGCGATCTTCCTGGCGAAGAAAAGGTATGCCCTCTGGCTATTCGAGAGGGCTTCCGAGAGCGGATGGAGGGACAGGATAAAGGTCAGAGGCATGGAGACTGTGCGAAGGGACTGGTGCGATCTCACCTCCAAGACTCTCCGGAGATGCCTTGAGCTGATTCTGAAGGAGGGCCGGGTGGATGATGCAGTTGAGCACGTTAGGGATGTGATCCAGAGGCTCAGGGATATGGATATCACGCGGGACAGGGAGCTTCTCGACGATCTTGTGCTCACAAGACGTTTCACAAAGGATGCATCCACATACAGGAACAAGCAGCCCCACATCCAGCTGGTCGAGAAGATGCGGAGGCGCGGAGGGAGGGTGCCGGGTGTGGGCGACAGGGTCGCGTTCATAATAGTCAAGGGAGGCAAAAAGACGCTCTTTGTCGACAGGGCTGAGGATCCGGAGTATGCTGTGGAGAACAACCTTCCGGTGGATACAGAATATTACATTGAGAAGCAGCTTCTCCCGCCTGTTCTCAGGCTCTTCACGCCATTTGATGTGGGCAGGGAGAGCCTGCTCCAGTGCAGATCTCAGAAAAGCCTCCTCCATTTTGATCAGCGGGCCCAGAAGCAGCGATCCCTGCTGGACTTTTAGGACGATAGCAGGGCTAATCCCCGCCTTTTCAAAGGCGGGATACAGCCCGTACACATTGTAGACTCCCGAAATCATTCCGCATCTCATCCAGCTCCGGCGTCATAGCCCGGAATATGAATTGAAACATGGAGTTCGAATACATTCATCTGCAGATCCATCGCTGCTGCGCTGAAGCCGCCGCAATGACCCCGGAAGCACGGCGGATCTCGGTGTAGCTCATCGCATAGCTACATCCACTCGTAGTGCATCATGACCTCAGGAACCATGCTGTAGAGCAGGCTGTTCTCGACGTAGCCGAAGAACAGGCACCCACTGCAGCCTTCAGATATATTTTTACGCATCTCGCGAGACTCGCGCCAGACATTTGATATGCCCCTGGATACATGGCCCAGAGGCTCGTCGTGGACGCGGCAGACGTAAATGCTCCCGTCCACCGATACGTGGAGTATCAGATCCGCTGCATGGCACCTGAACTCCGGCCTCCCCTCCTGTATCATCCTGAGGTATGTGATGGAGTTGATGATCGGAGCGCCTCTTGATTTGAGATCGATCAGCTCCCCGATCGCTGATCTGTAGCGTCCCCGATCTCTGATCTTAAGATCGTCGCACTCTGCTTCATCAAACTCGTGGAGCGGCTCGAACGAGATCCATGCATCGATCCTTTTCGCAAGCTTCACCAGAGCCGTAAGTTCTCCGAGATTTTTATTGCTGATCACGCAGTTCATCAGGACCTCGATGCCCCTCCTCCTGGCCTCCACGATGCCATCCACGATCTCATCGAGATCTATGCCTCTTATCTCCCTGAGACTCTCGATCCCGTCCACAGAGACCGTGAGGTAGTTGAGGCTCTCGAGATCATTTATCCTCTCGCTTAGCAGAATGCCGTTCGTCACCAGCGATGTCAACATCCCCAGAGATCTCGCGTGCCGCAGGATCTCCGGAAGTTCGTGCCGCAGCAGAGGCTCGGTGGCCCATGCATTGTATGCGCCTATACCGAATCGCGCTGCGTCATCGAGCATCCCTTTAATCTCCCTGTAGCCCATCTCATTACCGCGCCTGCGCCAGTGAGGGCAGAAGCTGCATCTGAGGTTGCAGCCAGTGTTCACCGTATGGGAGAGAACAAAGGGCCTGCGTCTCACACGCAGCTGCCAAACTGCTCTCATCATCAGCTTCGGATCGATTTTCCTCATGCGATCTCCACTTCAGCTGGGAATGCATCAAGAGTCCGGGCTGAATCTCGTCTCATTGAGTACAACGCCCGAAAGCCTGGAGTGTCGGCTGTGCTCTTGGATTCGAGGAAGACTTCCAGAACATGTCCGGAATATGGGCATGTCTCTTAGAGCAAACGGCCTAACCGCGATGAGCTCAGATGTGAGTCTTGCGCATTTGCTGAGCTTGCAGATCATATTGCTGCAGTAAACATCACAGCCAGGACAGCTGTCGACCAGCCTATTGTAGCGGTGCATATGGAGTTACAGGCTCCGGTCTTCAGACTGGAGTAGCTGACCCATTCTTGAAGTTAGATACTCCTGCATCTCGATCAGAGCATCCCTCAATGTGTTCCTGTTGCTGTAATCCCTCAGTACAGTCTGGAGATACTCTGTGGGGGATCCTGAGAGCGATCTTATCTTTCCCACCAGATTTGGCACAGCTCTTGTTATGTTATCCACGATCGTGATGCTGGCCATCATGGCCGTCCTTGAGAGGGGATTGAGATCCACGGCTATCACAGTCTTACCCATCCCCACAAGCGCCTCGCACCTGTCACCATCCTCCAGGGGTATCAGCACAGCATCTGCATCGTATATGCCGCCCCTGGTAGCCAGAGCGCGGCTGTGCTCCAGTCCCGGTATCCTGCAGTCGGGATTCTCTCCCAGAACCAGGCGCGCACCGTGAGATCTGAGGAGATCCGCGATCTTTCTCACCCGATCCTCGCTTCTGTGGAACAGGTTCACCTCCAGGGGCGCATTCAGGAGAGAGGCAAGCTCCACCATCTCTCCGGGAACAAGAGCAGCAACGTTCCCATTCACGCTGATCGCCGGCCTCTTCGCGAGAAGAAGGGCTGCCGCGGCTGCAAGTGTTGCCCGATCCGCTGAGCGCATGGTCCTCTCGCCGAGGATGTAATCGAACGCCTCGCCCCGCCCCTGTGCGATCAGCCCCTGGACGCTTGTTATCCCATTCCTCACGCCATCCGCGATCCTCTCGCGCGTCATGAGTGAGGCATATCTTGGATGCGATCTTGGTATCTCAGTCAAGCAGAGGCCCCCTCTGAACGATCTCGGTCTCGATCACATCTCCGAAATGCTGAAGCGCCTCCCTGCATTCATCTCCTCCCACCGCGAAAACAGAGTCGCCAAGCATTATCATGCTCGCCATCCCACCCGCAGATTCGACTGCCTCTATCGCATCCATCGCCCATGAGCTCGCCAGCTCGATCTCAGATGTGAACCTCCTCGAAAGACGCATGAAATCCCCCAGAGTCGGCCTCCGCAGGATCTCCTTCACAGCCCTCTCACCCGCATCATTGATTCTTTTCATCACGCTCGCATCCCTGAGCACCTCCCTGGTCGGGATGGGCCCTCTCACAACCGCGTAGATCCTCGTTCTCGAAACCGGAATCCTGTCGACAACACCCCTCCCAGGAGCGCCATGTGCTATGCGTATGACAAGTCCACCTGTGTTCTGCGCTATGACATCCCCGAGGCCTGTGCCGCTCAGGACCTCAGCGCGATGCGCGACCGAAGCGACCTGGTTTGACGTCAGCCCGAGGTCGAAGAGATGGTTCAGCGCGTATGCGCAGCTCAGTGCCCCTGCGCCGCTCGCCCCGAATCCCGCTCCCATTACCATATCCAGCTCCGTCTCAACCCTCACAGGCGACTGCGCCAGCGAATCGATGACATGTCTGCTCACCGGCGCGTCGGATGGATGCCCGTTGATGATTATCTGGGTTGATTCTGCTGCGCTCACAGTGGTCCTCGCTAGGAGCCCCAGGGTGAATCCGCACCCTATGGAGCCAGATGCAAGAGGATCATCCTCGCGCCTTGCTGCGAAGAATCCGGTCACATGCCCTGGGACCGTGGCCCTCGCCAACCCAGCGAGCTTCCACTGAGATCGCTCAATGCTGCAGTTTGCGCGCATCCCCGCATCCTTGATCTCTATCATTCAGGATCCTCACAAGCTCATCTATCACCCTTCTCGCTATGAGGCTCTTCTTCCCTGAGACATCTGCATGAGAGCCATCCTCTCTTACAATCAAAACCCTGTTATCGTCGGTTCCCATCCCGCCTGCACCCACATCGTTCGCGATCACGAGATTCAGGCACGATGCCTCCATGGATTCGCGGGCGCTTCTGATCAGATCCTCATCGCTCACGAAAGTCTCGGCCTTGAACCCTATAATCGCCAGATTTGGATGCATCGAGCGCACAGATCTCAGTATCTTCGGGGCCGGCTTGAGCCTCAGGACAACCTCATCCTTTGATTTGATCTTTCTCTGCTCCGTATCCACGGTGAAGTCACCGACAGCTGCTGCGCCTATCAGGGCGTCGTACCCCGTGGAGAGCTCTCTCATAACAGCGTCGAGCATATCCTGGGCGCTCTCGACATATATCTCCTTAAAGGGCAGCCCCAGCCTGGACCTGTGTACTATGGTCACCTCAGCGCCGCGCCTGTATGCCTCGCGCGCTATCTCCACGCCGGTTCTTCCTGATGCGCGGTTTGTTATTATCCTGATCGGATCTATGCTCTCAGCAGTTGCGCCGCTTGTAACAAGAATGCGCCTCGATCTGAGATCTCCCGGCCCCAGAATCCGCTCGACCTCAGCGACTATCCTCGCGTTTTCCGCGATCTTCGCCTTAGACTCCTCGATCCTGGGATCTATGCACACAACTCCCATTGATATGAGCCTCTTCAGGTTCTCGACGACCGCAGGGTGGCGGTACATGGCCTCGTGCATCGCAGGCACAACAACGACCGGCTTTCCGCTTCCTATAGCAGTGGTTGCGAAGGTCGTGACCGGCGTATCGTCTATGCCGCATGCGATCTTCCCTATAGTGTTCGCGGTGGCTGGGGCTATCAGAAGCATATCTGCGCGCCCCTCAACCCCGCACAGCTCCACATGCTCGACGCGGCCTGTTATCTCCGTTATAACCGGATTGTTGCTGGCATACTCAAGCGCATGGGGATGCAGTATCCTCTGCGCCGCCTCTGACATCACGCAGTGCACATCCGCGCCGCGCCTGATCAGGTCGCGCACCAGATCGACAACCCTCACGGCCGCGATGCTTCCTGTGACGCCAAGAGCCACCGTCCTTCCTGCGAGGGTATCGCTGACAGACCCAGAGATGCTAAGCTCCATCGCGTGATGCTCTGAGTCGACCAAGAAATAATTATCCCAGGGAGAGGTGCTTGTATCACTGGGACCCGGCGCCCGGCCCTGCCGGATTCGCAAATACAGCAGAGGCTCTCGGTGCCACCCATCTCTTTCGGCTGTCAGAGACACGACTGGAGGTCGCGTGCCTGGATCATCTGATGTCCGTGCTTGAGCACAAACCTTATCTAAGATCTCGAACGAGGGCTCTCTCCGGGCCGGGGTGGCCTAGCTGGTTAGGGCGCCAGACTCATAGGGTAAGCCACAGGCGCCTGGGTCATCTGGAAGTCGCGGGCTCGAATCCCGCCCCCGGCACTTATTCTGCAAGAATGATAACATCCGGCTCGCAGCAGGCATGCAAAAGGTTTTAATACCAGTATTTCAGAGCTATGAATGCGCAAAAACTCTGTGTAGTTTTTCGCTAAGGACGGTGAAGAATTGTTTAGAAGTGAGGAAGGATTTTCTCGTGGCTCTGCTCCTTCTGCCCCGGTGGCCGTTGGCAGCGAGTACAACGTGAAGATCGAGGATATCGCCCGTGAAGGGGACGGTATCGCAAGGGTTGAAGGCTTCGTTATCTTTGTCCCGGATACCCAGGTTGGGGATCAGGTAAGGATACAGATCGACCGTGTGATGCGCCGCTTCGCGATTGGCCACAAGGTCTGAAAACCTTCAGCTTTTGTGTAAGGAGTATGCTGGTTCTTCGAACCACGCAGCCTCTGTTTTTTTGCTGATGGTCATACAATTTTACATATTTTTCGATGCCGATTTTCCGATGCATGCGATGGAAACCCCACATGCGACAGCATAGGCGTGCCGAAAGGATGCATGCTTGAGCATTTTTGTGGCATTCCCTCCGGCCGAAGTTTGCGCCACTGCCGCCCCTCAACAACTCCTGGATCTCTGTTGCATTATTGATATGCTCGATCCCACGACCAGAATCTTTCGATTTGTATCTTTTGGGAGCGAAGAGGGCGAAGCGAGAGGACCCTGCCCTTAGGACGTGAGCGAAGCCCCACTTCAGGGCGATTCCATATGCATCATGGCGACTAATTCGACTTCAAGATAGGAAATGCCGCCCTGGGGTCTCTCCATACGAGACTGGGAAACACACTCTCTGGCGGCAAGCCCAGAAGCTCCGCCCTTCAGGGGGAGCGTTCATTTTACACGAAGCCCATTCGCTCTCAGGTACTCCTTGACCTGCCCGACCGTGTACTCTCCACGGTGGAACATGCCTGCAGCGAGAGCCTTGTCCGCGCCTCCTAACGTGAATGCCTCCAGTATGTGCTGTGGCGTGGAGGCTCCACCGCTGGCGGTGACCGGAATGTCAACCGCATCAGATATTGCCTTCGTGAGCGGCAGATCGTATCCTATGTTCGTTCCATCCCTGTCCATGCTGGTGGGGAGTATCTCGCCAGCTCCGAGCCTTTCCACCCTCCTGCACCACTCGATGGCATCCATGCCGGTTGGCTCCCTTCCTCCGTAGATCACAACCTCGAACCATGCGCGTCTGCCGTCCTCCAGCTCGTAGACGTTCACTCCGGGTATGATCTCAGTGTTCCGCCTGGCGTCGACCGCGACCGTGATCCTCTCTGAGCCGAATGTCCTGGCTGCGCTCCTGACCAGATCCGGATCCCTGACCGCGGCTGTGTTGATCCCAACCCTGTCCGCGCCCGCATCGAGTATCTCCTTTATGCCCTGAATGCTGCTGATCCCGCCACCCACCGTGAAGGGTACGTCAACAGCATCCGCAACCCTCCTGGCGACATCCACCATTGTCCTTCTCCCCTCATGGGATGCGGTGATGTCCAGAAAAACAAGCTCGTCCGCGCCCTGCTCCTGGTAGCGGCGTGCGAACTCGACCGGGTCGCCCTGGCGCTTCAGGTCCACGAACTTCACGCCCTTGACGACCGAGGGAACCCCACCCACGACCTTGACATCGAGGCATGGGACGATCATGGCATAATCTCTCATGGCTGTTAGAAGCAGATAACCGGAGATAAAAGCCTTGCCAGCCAGAGCCTCCATTTGTTGAGGGCAGTGGAGAGAAGCAGTTCCTGATACCTGCATATGACGCACAGAGTGCTACTCTCAGAGAACTCTCTTGATGATTGCCTCAGAATGACGCGTGCATGCCATTCTGAGACACAGTGTGCTTATATCCCATCGCATTCAACGAGAAGTATTGCCACTTTTCTTGGCCATGTACGCCTCAAGAGTGGTGCTGAAGATGGTTGACATGCTCAGAGAAAGAGAGATCAAGAAGGCCGTGAGGGATGGGTACTCCCGCATCGCGAAGCAGCCATCATGCTGCGCTGGCTCGTGCTGTGGAACAGGATCTGCAGCCGAGATAAGCAGGAGGATCGGGTACACCGAGGAGGAGATGCTCTCCGCGCCGCCTGAATCGAACCTGGGCCTCGGCTGCGGAAATCCCCTTGCCATAGCCTCCCTGAGGAGGGGCGAGTATGTGCTCGACATGGGATCCGGCGCTGGCTTCGACTGCTTCCTGGCGGCAAGAGCCGTTGGCCCCGAGGGTATGGTCATAGGTGTGGACATGACCACAGAGATGGTGGAGAGAGCACGGGAAAACGCGCGGAAGGGCGGTTACAGGAACGTGGACTTCAGGCAGGGAGAGCTGGAGAACCTGCCGGTTGCCGATAACTACGTAGATGTCGTCATATCCAACTGCGTGATAAACCTTGTTCCTGACAAGCGCAGGGCCTTCAGGGAGGCTTTCAGGGTGCTGAAGCCCGGAGGCAGGATGATCGTATCAGATGTTGTCCTTAAAAGAGAGATCCCGGAGTCTGTGAGAAGATCCAAGGAGGCCTACATAGGGTGCCTTGCAGGTGCGGTGACTGTGGAGGAGTACATCGATGCGATACGATCCGCTGGATTCAAGGAGATATCGATCCTCGGGGAGTCACAATTCCCGACAGAGTGCCTGCCCGCAAGCATCGACAAAGCCGATCTCTCAAGGTCTGTGTGCAGCTTGAGGATATCCGCAAGAAAACCGGCTTGAAAAGGTCACAGGAGGCGTCGCCACCTGGCATGGGTGGGATGGCTGAGATCTCCAAAAAGCACAAGCCTCCGGCCGAACCGAGTCGCGCTCTGCTCTTTGGGAGTGGAAAGGGCGAAGCGAGACCTTCAGGATGGGAATGAAAGCGAAGCCCCTTCTTATCCAGAAAAGCACAAAACATTCAGACAGCATAAGAAGCATTGATGTTCAGGACGTTCAAATATCGGATCTATCCAGCAAAGGCTCAAAAAATCGAGAATGGGGCGAACGCTTGAGCTTTGCAGCTAGACATACAACGAGACTATGGCGTATCGAAAAAGAGCTTTGGATACTAAAAATCGGTCACGAAGCATGAGACAAGGAGAGGTCTTTTAAGACACGTGCGGCGAGATCGCACTCAAGAGGCCGCAGCTTCGCGAGATGCCGTTTGAGACCAGGGTCTTTGCGAGATACTCACGTCTTGAGAGTCACCTATCAGTGCTGTAGCAGAGTCTAAAGGGAGCATTCACCTGTCGCAGAGATCCTGCCCCTAGGATCCTCCACATGCCTCCCCGCACGAACAGGGTTATATTCTACATCCCGAGAAGCCTTTACAGATGTCCGGAAAGAGGATCGTCCTGACCAGCGATAGCACAATGATGTCCTCCTACCATGGAGGTGTGCTGCTGGGATTTGCCGCAATAATGCCCAGGGCAGTCATGCCCGACTGGATGCTCAGATCGCTCTTCTGCCCTCCCGTGAGGGCATATCCAGATGGCAGGGCGGTTTATGCGCCATGCGGCATGCGAAAGGTTGAGGCTGCGCTCTTAGAGGCTGGTTTCTCGAGGGATGAGGTCATGGTGGCGCATCCGGACCACCTCGAGAAGGCGATAGGCAGCGAGACCGAGATCTTGGGCATAACACACGACGATCCGATGGGAAAGATAGCGGTTCGCGAGATTGAGGATATCATCAACAGGGGCCCGCCGCACAACAGGCACAGCTTCCTGAAGCTCATAAATCACCCTCTGATAAAAAAATACGATCCCGTGATCGTCGTTGGTGGCAATGGCGCATGGGAGCTCGTCGGTGAGGATGTGGGCGTCGATCACATCTACCTTGGCGAGGGCGAGAGCGAGTTTCCGGAGGTATGCAGGGCGATCCTCGATGGGAAGGACGTCCCCAGGATCATACAGGGAACGCCTGTGGCCGGGGAGAGGATCCCTGTGAACAGGGGCGCCACAATCGCAGGCATAGTCGAGATCGGAAGGGGATGCTGGCGTGGCTGCGCATTCTGCTCCCCAACAATGCGATCACTCAGACACCGGCCGGTCTCAAGCATCCTGGAGGACGTCAGGGTGAACATGAGGGAGGGCATGAGGGATGTTCTGCTTCACTCAGAGGACGTCTTCACATACGGCTCCAGAGGAATGCGCCCCGAGCCTGAGAAGGTTCTGGAGCTCTTCAGGAGCGTCAAGCAGCTCTCGCCACGCACGATAGACGTCTCCCATCTCAGCCTGGCAACTGTTCATCAGTCCATCGATCTGCTCAGCGAGGTCTCTGAGGTGGTTGGTGTAGGCACAGATCAGAGATACATGTCGGCATGGATAGGAATAGAGACCGGAAGCTGTCGGATCCTGGAGATGCACATGCCCAGAAAGGCGCTACCAGAATCTCCCGATCGCTGGCCGGAGATCGTCAGGGATTGCTACGCGCTCTTCCACGAGGAGAAGTGGGTGCCGGTCGCGAGCCTGGTCCTGGGGCTGCCAGGTGAGACAGCTGATGATGTTGTCAGGACCACGGAGCTTGTGGAGTCGCTTAAGGGGTACACAGGGCTGATGCTGCCGCTCTTCTTCACGCCGATGGCAGGCACATCGCTTGGCAGTTATAGAGGACTCGGAAAGGATAATGCCCTTCCTGAGCACTGGGAGCTGGTCGGGACGTGCATGGAGTACAATCTCAGACATCTCAGGAAGCTTCACAGTCTGTACAGAGAGCGCATGACTCCCAACCCAATGGTACACCTGGGCCTGCGTCTTATCAACATGGCAGCGGACATCGTTCTCCCGAAATACATGGAAAGAATGAAAAGGGGAGAACCGCCAAACTGAAAGAAATCTTCAATCCAAGACTGAGGATGGCCTGAAGCTAGTAGTTTTCCAGCACCGATTTCACTATCATCTTGTGGTCGTTCTTCAGCGAGTAGACGTTGTGGTCCCCAGATACATCTATGCTGAGAATACCCAGGCGAGTGTTCATGAGTCCGACCATGGCAGACACGCCGCGATAGCTTACATTGAAGCCCTCCTTCTCCAGATACGTGAATATGTCCTCGGTCGTAAAAGACGAATCGCTCAGGAACAACCTCAACACCGCTTTTCTGATTCCTATACCATCTCGCTTCAGATAATTCCTCAGCCGCTCCTGAATTCTCTCCTCAGCGCTCTCCATCCAGCAAGCTCACCGGCCATAAAGAAGGAAGCGATGGCTTATAAAGGTATTCTCTCCACGACCAGTCCATCCTCTGTTGGATACCTCTCAATGATGTAAGGAGATCCGATATGCCTCACATCATCCGCGATCTCCTCGAGGATCCAGGCAGCCATCTCTATCTCGCCGTCCACGAGAATGTACATGTTCTCCGGAACCCCCAGATCTGAGAGCAATCGCATCGCATGCCGCGGATCAGGAGTGAGGATGACTCCCGTCAGTAAAGTGCCATCATCGCTCACCATATCGAACTCTCTCCGGACCCTCTCAGCGCGCCTCTTCAGACGCTCCCTCAGCTGGACAGCGTCCTTGAATACGGAGGAGCAGTAGTGGAGTTTGATATTGTGGCGCATGAAGGATCTGGCTATCGATTCGCTCCCGATCGCTGCGCACGAGTCTGTATCGGCCACGAAGCCTCTGGCCCTGAGCGCATCCGCGTTCGTCTCTGAGAACTCGAGCTCATTGATGTTCAGAAAAGCATCTGCGCTCTGCACAGCCTCTGCGATCCACCGGGCGGAAGAGATCGCGGGGATCTCCACGCCTGCCTCGATCCCGAGATCCATCGCGGATTTAAGTGCTTCCGCGAGGCTGCGATCCTCCCGCTCCAGATCCGGATGTATCCTCAGCTCATCCAGACCTGCATCGCGAAGCTTTGAGAGCACCCTCTCCCCGGGCAAGATTCCGGTGTAGAGATGGATGTGATGACTCCTCCCCAGCTCTCTCTTGAGCATGCGAATTGTGTCTAGAACCAGATCCAGCCTCAGCAGAGGCTCCCCTCCGGTTATGCCCGTGCCGAGGGCATCTATAGCCTGCGCCTCCTCCAGGATGTCCTGCGGGGATGAGACCATCCGCTCGTTCGCAAAGATCAGATCCTTCCCCTTCCGCTCATTTGAGAGCGGACAGTAGAAGCAGCCTCTGGTGCAGATGCCTGTCACGAAGAGGACCAGAGATGCTCCCTGCCTGCATATCTCACATCCAGGCGGGAGGTAGTTGTGGAAGGAACCTGTATTGTCATGAACCCATTCTTCAAGCATCCTTTCCCTCAGGCGATCAAATTTACGAGATGGGCCGCAACGCAGATACAGTGAATGGCAAACATCGATATGCGCAGATTAACCAGAGCTCAGCAATTAACAAAAGCAAAAACATTGACATGAGGCGGCTAAGACGCACACTCCGCCTCAGCTGCCCCCAATCAGGCTTATGACCAGATAAGCCAGGAGCGTACCAACGACAAACACAACTGCAAATGCGCCAAAGATCATCGAATCTGCTATGACAAACTCTCCGCCAGTCATCTATCTCACTACCAGGACAGGAGTTGTTGCCCAATATAAGACTTTCTGGACCACGCTGCCTATGAGAAGCTTCGACACGCCACTCTCGCCGTGGCTGCCCATCACGATGCAGTCGATGTTCTCGGTTCTGGCCACATCTATGATGACATTTGCAGGCGCCCCGATCCTTATGACAGGCTCTACCTTGACGCCCATCTTCTCGCCCATCTCCTTTATGTCATCCAAGGCCTTCTCGCCCTGCTTCTGCAGCTTAGCCTCGACCTCCTTCTTGTCGGCACCCAGCTGCCTTACAGCGCTCGCTATGACGACCTCATTGACCACGTAAAGCGCTAGGACCTCCGCACCCAGAGCCTTCGCAAGCTCAAGCCCCTCCTGCGCAGCAAGTCTGGACTTGTCGGAGCCATCTGTGGCGATCAAAATACGCTTGTACATCCTAATCCCACCTTTGTGACCTCTATCAACGACTTGGTATAAATAGCTATCTTCATGATTTTAGCATCCGCAGAGCCAGTAATGCGGCGTTCTCTCCTGCATCTATCCCAACACAGGCCACAGGCACTCCTGGAGGCATCTGAACTATGGAGAGAAGCGCATCTATACCCAGAAGCTTCCCGCTCACCGGCACGCCTATCACAGGCCTGTCCGTTCTCGCAGCCACAACGCCAGGGAGTGCAGCTGACATTCCAGCGACAGCGATGAAGACCCTCGCATCAGTGCTCTCGATGTACTGATCGAGCTCCTTCGGGTTCCTGTGCGCAGAGATGACCCTGTGCTCGTAGCTCACGCCCCGCTCATCAAGCACTCTCAGAATTCTGTCCACAACATGCTGATCCGATTTTGATCCTGAGATTATCGATACATCTGGCATGTATCTCTGGGAGTCGTGCGATGAAGATGAACTTTGTCCAGGCTACCGCTTTATGTGTATGACCCTCTGAGCCTTGCCCTCCGTTCTCGGAAGGGAGCCTATTGGAAACACATCGCCCTTCGGGCTGAATCCCAGCGCCTCCTTGAGCGCCTTCTCAACGGTATAACCTGTCACCCCTGGCTCTGCCTCGACGTTGATCCTGACATCCTTGACGCCATCAACATCCTCGACGATGATCTGATAGTTCGCGCCAACTCCTGGGATCTGCATCAGAGCCTGCTCGACCTGCTTCGGGAAGAAGTTCACGCCCTTCACTATTATCATGTCGTCCAGCCTCCCTGTTATTGGCGCTATCCTGAGATGAGTTCTCCCGCAATCACACCGCTCCCTTGAGACGACCCTTGTGAGATCTGCTGTGCGAAATCGTATTACAGGGAGAGCCTCTCTTGTGAACGATGTCACGACCAGCTCCCCGGGCTCGCCGTCTTCCACAGGCTCACCCGTCTTCGGATCCACGACCTCCACGATGTAATGGTCCTCCCAGACGTGGATGCCGTCGTGCATCTCGCAGTCCATCCCGAGGGTTCCGACGCCGCCTGTTTCTGTCATCCCGTATATATCGAAGACCTCCACTCCAAGGCCTGCGGAGATCCTCTTCTTCATCGTATCCGAGAAGGTCTCCGCGCCGAATATCCCGATCTCGAGCTCAGGCAGCTCCACACCCAGCTCGTTCATGACCTCTATCAGGCGCACTCCGTAGCTCACGACCCCGGTGATTATTCTGGTTCCAAGGTCTCTCGCGAGTTTTATCTGGCGTGCGGTGTTTCCGGGGCCTGTTGGTATTACAAAGAGACCCGCCGCCCTTGCGCCATGGTACATGCCGAAGCCGCCGTTGAACAGCCCGAAGAGGGGTGTGATCTGGACTGCATCTCCCTTCCTGGCGCCGGACATCATGTAACACCTGGCCATGCACTCAGCCCACTGCTCCAGATCCCCTTCTGTGTAGGGCATTATCACTGGGGTCCCGGTGGAGCCGCTCGACATGTGCATCTCCACGATCGATTCTCTTGGAGCACAGCAGAGCCCCATCGGATAGCTCTCCCGGAGCAGCTCCTTGTTCGTCATCGGCAGCCTCTGGAGGTCCTCCAGACCCCTGATATCTTCAGGCGAGACGCCGTGATCATCGAAGAGCTTCCTGTAGACGGAATTCGATCTGTAGACATAACGCACGATTCTGCGAAGTCCCATCGTCTGTATATCGCGCAGCTCCTCTCTGGAAGCTCTCTCCATCCTTTCGTTGTGGTAACTGGACCTCATTCAGATCACTCCACCAGCACTCTGAATCTGCCCGCCGTGTGCGACAGATTTTCTTACAAGATTTTTGGCATTGATGGATAACTTTGTACAATTAGGGCTGCGAATGCGGAGAATCAGATTTAATGGTTGCGGTTGTGGTGATGTGTTGAATAATGTTTGAGAACCCGATAGCAGAGGCTGGATTCATACGAATTGCAATTCTAGTAAAAATCGATAGCTCTCGACCTTAGAGCTCTTAATTATTCAACACAGCAGGTTGTGGTGATGTTCAGGATAGCACGGGTTCATGGATTGGTGAGCAGGTACTTGCCTCGAATAACTGAATGTGCTGTAATCAGCGTCCAATGGAGCGCCATCCATAATGTGGGAGGCGTGTGTGCCCAATGAAATTACAACATGCGATCTCCGCATCTCTTGGGTCACTCGTCATCGCAGCATCCTCTCCCGTATCTCCCTGAAGCTCCACAGGCGTCCTCGGTCGATGCCCGGGCACCTCGATGCCTCTGAGAGCCAGGATTCCCTGCTCCTCAGGATCTCAGGCCAGAACGGGTAGCTCCTGCATTGCAGAGGTCTTGCCGGGTAGATGGTGCAGCGATCGCCATCAAGCATCACGCAGCCCATGTCCATCCTCTCCCTGATGAGAAATCCATATTCGCACTCGAGAAGGTACTCGCGTATCAGAAGATCCTGAGAAACTCCCAGAAACTCCGCGATCCTCCTGCAATCCTCAGGCGAGATCCAGACGATCCCCTGGACGCTGCAGCATCTGCCGCATCTGATACACTCGAACCTCAGCCCCTCCCGGTACCAGGGCTCAGCATCTCGCCTCATTCCCAACACCCTCCTTAGGATCTGCGGTACGGATTGCCTCTCCCCGGGCGACTGAAGAGCGCAAAGCGAAACGGCCGCGTCCATTCCAGAGCGTCTTTAGGCCGGAGCAATAGTGCGGCAATTACTCCACAGACGCATCGATCCATCTCAGATACGGCTCATGCCCGTGGGCGATCTCCAGAGCTATGATCTCAGGCAGCTGGTAGCTGTGAAGCTCCCTGATGCGCCTGCACGCCCTCTCGGCCACATCAGACCTCGTTTTGGCGAGGAGCATCTCCTCGTTCTCCCTCGATAGCTTGCCCTCCCAGAGGAAGTGCGACCTGACGGGGAGTATATTTACACATGCTGCCAGACGCTCCTCCACCAGGGCCTGTGCTATTCTGTCCGCTTCTCCTGGGGGAGCAGTTGTTATTATCAGCGTGTATTCACCCATCTCCCGCCCTCGCCGGTCAGCTCCTTCTTCCATATCAGAACCCTTCTCTTCAGTTCATCAATAACATATTCGCAGGCATCGAAGGCATCTTTCCGATGTGGTGATGCGCATGCGACCACCACAATAATCTCTCCAAGTGAGATTCTGCCCTTTCTGTGCAAGATATTCACGTAGGAGACCCCAAAGCGGGAGATCGCCTCCTCTTTTATCCTTCTGAGCTCATCCAGAGCTGCATCGTCATAAGCTTCTATCTCAAGAGCTGTAACGCCCGGATCCGCCCTGACGACCCCGATAAACGCGACCACCGCCCCGGACTCGGGGCTGATGGCTCCGCGGAGCATCTCTGCCAGGTCTATAGCACCTTCTGTTATCAATCAACCACCTGCCACCGGCGGGAATATGGCCACCTCATCATTATCTGAGAGAGGTGAATTGAGATCCTCTGGCATATCCAGCCGTCTGCGGTTGAGCATGATGATGACATAATCCCTGAGCTCTCCGGTCTCGGAGAAGACAGCATCCCTGAACCCTGGCTTAATTCTGCAGAGACGCTCGATGAGATCTGATACATTTGAGCCTTCCTCAATCTCCAGAGAGATCTCCCTTCCGAGTATCTCCCTGAAGCCCGCAAACGCCCTTATATTTATCTTCATATCAGCGCCTCTTTATCGACCTCATTACCTCCTCCCTTCCGAGCCTCCTGACACGCTCTGCCTCCGCCTCATCCCTGTGCTTCAGCACGAAGGTCCCGTGGCATGGCTTAGTGTACGGGAATACAACGCTACCATCCTTCATGATGCCCACAGCTATCGGCGGCACCCCGATTATGTACTCTCCGAAGAGCTTGAACCCTGGCTGGAAGTAGTAGTACTCGTCGCAGCTCGACTCTATGTACTCCCTTGCCTCCTTAAAGGAGATGCCTCTGAGGAGCACCTGAGGTTTGAGCATCTCTATACAGCCCATGCCAGAACCTCGTCTATCTTTTTCTTAAGGCCCAGAGGGTTATGTACGGCCCTCTCCACGAGCTTTTCTGCATCGAAATCAACGACAGCAGCAAGCTCCTCCGCATTCCTCCCGAAGATTATCATGAATAACTTTGATTCAGGCAGCAGCGCCCTGACAGTGGCGGCATATGTGATTCCAGCATCGTTGTGAGCGAAGGCGAAGCACATGCTGAAATCCCTGCGCCCTTCTACGATATCCGCGATCGCCCTGTCAATCTCGATCATTCTTCCTAAGTAACATCTCTTCCGGTCCGCGACCCGGGCGAGATTGAGGGCGGCGGGATTGCCGGCGATGAACACCTCCACTCCTTTATCCCTGAGAGTTCCTGAGAGATAGAGCACAAGGCTCATCTGAACCGGCACCTCAGGGCATCCCATGAGAAGAAGAGCTGTGGTGTTGCGCATGCCTCCTCCTAAGTGCCGATCCTGACGTTCAGCGTGAGATTCTTGAGGGTGGCTATCGCTGAGAGGGCTGCCAGATAGCTTGTCCTGGGGTTTCTGGGCGATGGCACATTCTCCACCCTCGTCACCATCCTGCCGAAATCTCCCTCTGCGACGATCTCATGCACATTGACTGTGGCGTCTGGATCAACCACTATCCTGACCCATGCATCCTGCCCGTAGGTCAGGCTCAGTGTCGCTGCAACGTTGACGTTAGCAGGGAACGCCCTGACAGCCTCTGAGGCGGGCCCCTCGTATATCAAACTCGGCTCTTTGAATGCGTGAAGATCTATCTTCTTCTCAACAACATACGGCGCGCCCTCAAGGCCCGCAGGGGGCTTCGTGCTCGTCAGAACGACACTTTTGAGACGGGCGATGGAGGCGGACTTGAGCCCATCAAGGCCGGTTATGGCGCCTGAGGGGATGTACACCCTGCACCCGTTAGACTCGGCCATCGAGCATATACTTCTGTAAAGCTCTCTGTCCATGAGCGCGCCCACAGACATTATCATGATATCCTTTCCGCGCTTGAGAGCTGCCTCCGCGACCTGGGGAACTGCAGCCTGAGATGCAGCCTCTACGACTATGTCTGAGAGCTCTACGAGCCTCTCGAGCTCCACAACCTCCGGCTTCTTTCTCAGGGCGTCTATGAGCCTGCTAATGTTCTTAGGATTTCGATCGAATACAGCTGCAAGATCTGCATTTACATCTCCACGATCGATAGCAGACGCAATCTCAAAACCTATGGCTCCGCAGCCTACAAGGCCAACTTTTAGGGGCATCAAAGGCTATAAATCAATTGGAGATCAAAGCCTTTGCGGTATGCTACGGTCTTATATCGAGCGATTTCTTGAGGAAGATCTCGGCGAGTGGGACGACTCAAACAGCATTCTGCCTGATGTCCATGTTGATGCATGTATCACGTGCAAGGAGGAGTGTATACTAGCCGGACTGGAGGAGGTCTCGGAGCTCTTCGAATACCTTGATGTGAATGCGAATCCCCTCTTCGATGATGGAGAGTACGCGCCTGCCGGGGCCGAGGTCGTGGCTCTCAACGGCAGCGCCCGGAACATCCTGAGGGGCGAGAGGGTGGCTCTGAACATGCTCGGCAGGATGAGCGGCATAGCCACGCTCACAAGAGAATGCGTCCTGAGGGCGCAGAAAGTGAGGATAGCATGCACGAGAAAGACCACGCCTGGCTTCAGGTACTTTGAGAAGAAGGCTGTACTGATCGGCGGAGGGGATACTCACAGGTTCAACCTCTCAGGAGCTGTCATGATAAAGGACAACCACATAGCGATAATGGGCCTGGAGAATGCGATAAAGGAGGCGAGGAGGCGCGCGAGCTTCACCAAGAGGATCGAGGTCGAGGTGGAGGACCTGGATACGATGGTGAGAGCTGCAGAGCTCGGAGCTGATATCATAATGTTTGACAACATGGATCCTGAGGATATAAAGAGGGGCGTTGCAATGCTCGATGAGATGGGCATAAGGCCGAGAGTCATACTTGAGGCCTCAGGAGGAATAAATCCGGGCAACCTCGAGGCATACGCATCAACAGGCGTGGATGTGATATCTATGGGCGCACTCACACGCAGCGCCAGGTGGATCGATTTCAGCATGGAGGTCCGCAACAGATGAAAGAGCGGTGAGCGCTTATGCGATACATCTTTCTCATTCTCATCCTTCTAGCGCATGCGTCTCTGGCAGCCGAGAAGAACGAGGATCAGAGCGTGAGCTTCCAGGAGTTCACGCTGAGCATCGGAGACCGTGTGGAGATCGGCGATTACAGGGTTGAGCTTGTCGATATACAGTCTCTGAAGGACGGCCTTGTGGTGCTCCTTGTCACTCAGGGCAGCAAGTTCGAAGAGCAGAGGGTCGTGATAGAGGGCAGCCCGAACAGCTTCAACGGCGGCGCGGAGGAGGGGGGCCTGACCCTCACAATAACAGACATATTCGATGAGGAGTCGGCCAAGCTCAGGGTCGAGTACAGAGAGAGCCTGGGGACTCCGAGGAAGAGGACCGCTGAGAGGCGCGAGCCGAGGGCAGCCCCGAACCTGGTGGTGGAGAAGAGCTTCG
The DNA here is from genome assembly GCF_024518575.1 of Methanothrix sp. Taxonomy (GTDB): domain Archaea; phylum Halobacteriota; class Methanosarcinia; order Methanotrichales; family Methanotrichaceae; genus Methanothrix_B. Next base: position 78,543 of record NZ_JANIHG010000002.1, read on the forward strand.
ATAAGAGCACAGTGAACTACGGCGATGAGGTGAAGGTGACTGTCACGGTGAAAAACATCGGGACCGAGGCTGCCAGGAGCGTGGAGGTATACGACATACCGCCGCTGGCTGAGTTCGCATACATAGCAGGCTATCCGCCGAAGATAAAGAGCGAGCTCGGTCCTGGAGAGTCCGATTCTGCTGTCTATGTGATGCGCGCCGTGAAGGAGGGTCTCGTCAAGGTCCCCCAGATAGAGGTCAGGTACAGGGACGCAAAGGACAGGATCAAGACGAACACAACTGAGCCTCTTGAGATAATAGTGGCGCCGCCAAAGAGGCCGAATCTCGTTGCGAGGATAAACGTCACAAATGTAACGTCCGGAGAGACAGCTCAGATAGAGGTGAGCATAGAGAACACCGGGCAGGCGACCGCAACAATGGTTGAGGTCAGCTCTGAGGTGAAGCCGCCGGAGGGGCTGAGGTGCACCGGCCTCGATCAGCTGATCCCGGAGATTCCCCCCGGAAGCGCGAAGAGCTACACCGCGCAGATGCGGGGGGAGAGAAGCGGCAACTACACCATCACCCTGACAGTGAGCTACCGCAGCGGAGAGACAATGTCAATCACAAAGACGGCTGCGAGTGTGAGCGTTCTCGAACGAGAGTATAAATATCTGTATTACCTACTCGTTCTACCATTGATGATAGTGGGGTTATGGGTATACAAAAGATACAAGGAATATAAATACTAACAGTTATAGTAATCGTATGAATGGTGCTGCTGAGATGAAAATCCTAAACACCCAGGAACGGGTTTGAGATCATGTTGAACGTACTCATGTTGGGAGTTGGTCAGTGCGGCAACAGGATATTGGATGCCGTGAACAAGCAGGCATTTGGAGGCTCCAGGCTCGCGAAGTATTACTCCAGGCAGAGGTTTCCGAGCCGCGTTGAGACGATCGCCATTAACACCGCCATAAACGATCTGAAGGAGCTCAAGTTCACCGCCGCAAAGGACAGGCTTCATGTGCCAAACCTGCATGGTGTTGGCGCGAACAGGAACAAGGGCAAGCAGGGCTTCTGGGAGAACCAGGAGATGATCATGGAGGAGATCGAGAGGCGGGGCGATTTTGATCTCATATTTGTTATGACCTCAGTCTCAGGCGGCACGGGATCGTCGTTCTCCCCCCTCATGATCCATGAGCTCAAAAAGAGATACAAGAATGCCACAATAGTGCCGATCGCTGTTCTTCCCTTCCGCGAGGAGGGCACGATATACCTCCAGAATGCCGCCTTCTGTCTTAGAGAGATGATCGAGGTAGAGGCAGACGGCATGATACTCGTGGATAACCAGTACCTCAAGCGGTTCAGCGGCGACATCGCATCCGCGTACGATAGGATCAACACAATGGTCGCCCAGAGGCTTTTGTTCCTGATAGAGGCTCTGGACAGCGAGATGCTCTCAGTCACGGACCTCGGCGACTTCAAGACCGTGATGAGCGGAGGCCTGCGGATGGGCACACTGGGATACTACGAGGCGGACAAGAAGAGCCCATCAGTGAGAGCGGCGATAAAGAACAGCCTGCGCGAGGTCGGTCTTCTCTATCCAGCTAACGTCGACGCGGGAGAGGCCGGCAGGGCGATGATAGTGATACAGGGCTCAAAAGAGCATCTGGATGTTGATGAGATAACAAAAGAGATCGAGTCTCTGACCGAGACGATAGGCCATGTATTCAAGGGCATAGTGATAAAGAAGGGCGAGCCAAGGGTGCTCTCAGTCCTCTCACTTGAGAGGGCGCCGGGCCTGGTGGAGCTTTATGAGAAGGCGAAGTGGGCCATCCAGGAGGAGCGCGAGCGGAAGGACAGGGCAAGAAGCGAGCTGTATGAGGCGTTCGAGCAGATAAACGATCTCGAGGAGATCTACTGATCTGCCATCTGGAAGATGCGATCGATGTACTTCCGGACATCAAACTTTCTTCTCATACCCCCATAGCTCATGTATCTTATCTTGCCGAACACAGGTCTCTCCCCGAAGGGACGGTCGTGCAGGCCTCCGATGCTCCATCCGCAGCCTGTATAGCCGTTCGGGTCGCGGCCGTCGAGCTCGTATCTATCGTTGAGGCGTATAGCAGTCCTGAGCGCATCCTCTGGAGATTCCGACCACTCGAGGATCTTCTTTGCCCAGTACATTCTGAGATACCCGTGCATCTTTCCCCGGATTCGCATCTCGAGCTGTGCTGCGTTCCACAGGTCGTCGTGAGTCTTCGCGCACTCCAGCTCTTCATGAGAGTATATGTAATCGCGCCTGTCACCTCTGTGATCATCCAAAGTCGTGCGCGCCCATTCAGGCATGCCATCCATGGAGTCGTAGTGCTCGTTGTAGTAACAGAAGTTGTCGGCCAGCTCTCTGCGCACGATCAGCTCATCGAGAAACTCACTGTGATCCCCACCCACGGCCATGACATTCAGGGCCACCCTCTGAGCAGAGATCTGGCCGAAGTGGAGATAAGGGGAGAGTCCGGACTGAACATCTCTTGTCGGGTCATTGCGATGTGATGCGTACAGATCCAGGTCTTCCGAGATGAAACGCTCCAGCTGCGCCGCTGCGGCTTGCTCGCCGGAGCGGATCATCCAGCTCGGCGCATCCTGATCAGCCGGAGCATTCCATCTGTTATCCACGCTCTCCCTCCACGGTCTGGGCGGTGGCCGGGGATCCGGAAACTCCTCCATGAACTCTGCGAGATGCTTTCTTATCTTCAATCGGAATGTGTGTGCAGACCACTCCTGCTTCTGCGACGCGATCCAGCATGGAACTATGTTGTGCGCATCAACCTCGTGGAATGGTATCTCTGTACGCCCTGCGACCATCGACTTCCAGGTTCGCGAGATCCTCAGAGGGCTGAAGTCTGCCACCAGTATACCGGCTCTGGAATCATCAATAAGAGACGGAATCACATCGCCAGGATCTCCGTGTGCGAGTATGAACGCGATCCCAAGGCCTGAAAGGCGCTTTTCAAGCTCCTTCAGCCCATCCAGCATGAATCTGTAAGAGCGATCTTCGGCTGTTGCGCCCATAAACCGTGGCGTCAGGCAGAATACAACAGCCAGGGCCTCATTCAGCCTTCTGGCGATATCAAGAGAGTACAGCAGGGCCCAGTTGTCACTGACACGCTGGTCACGGCTCATCCAGTAGATTACAGGCCCGTGAGCCTCGCCGTCGCGAATCGCCCTGATCCTTCCAGGATTTATGTGCATGGCCGATAACTGTTAAATATTATGATTCTTTACTGATTATTTTGTCTTACGGTTGCTTGTAAGACGGCTGCTGGGAGGGAAGAGATCGCACACTCATTGAGCTGATGCATCTCCATTTATGATGCATCTCAAGCAGTGATATGCCCTGCGGATCTCTCCGCCATGGCAGTCCAGCTATCAACAGCCCCGAGGTGTTGGGTTTGGCAGATAATATCTATGTGGTCGGGCATAAGAGTCCGGATACAGATTCCGTGACCTCTGCGATAACATATGCGAATCTGAAGAACCAGCTTGGAATGAAGGATGTTGTCCCCGCAGCTGCAGGTGAGATCAATAACGAGACGAAGTACGTGCTTGAGCACTTCAGGATAGCTCCCCCGGTTGTGCTGAAGGACGCGACAGATAAGAAGGTGATCCTGGTCGATCACAACGAGGTGGGCCAGGCCGTGGACAACATAATGAAGGCTGACATCCAGGAGATCATCGACCATCACAAGATTGGAGACATACAGACAGGCAAGCCGATATTCTTCCACAACGAGCCTGTGGGCGCGACCGGAACGATCATCGCCAGCATGTACGAGCTGAATGGAGTTCAGATATCAAAGGAGATGGCAGGCCTTATGATGGCCGCGATCCTGAGCGATACGGTTCTCTTCAAGTCTCCCACATGCACCGAGAAGGACAAGGCAACAGTGGAGAAGCTCTCGAAGATATGCGGAGAGGACCCGCAGAAGTTCGGGATGGAGATGCTCAAGGCCAAGAGCGATATAAAGTCCAAGACAGCGAAGGACATAGTCTTTGGCGACTTCAAGAAGTTCGACTTCAGTGGGGTCAAGGCTGGCGTCGGCCAGATCGAGGTCATGGATCTCGCTGATCTAGCTCCGAAGCGCGAGGAGATCCTTGCAGAGATGAGAAAGACCATGGATTCTGAGAAGCTCGATATGGTTGTCCTGATGCTCACAGACGTTATAAAGGAGGCGTCAGACCTCCTCTTCGTCGGCACAGAGGCCGCAAAAGAGGGGTTCGAGAAGGCATTCGGTGGAAAGATCGTCAACAACTCCATCTACAAGGAGAAGGTGCTCTCAAGAAAGAAGCAGGTCATCCCGCCGCTCGAGTCCGCATTCAAGAAGTGAGAGCTCCTTTCATCACTTTTTAATTTCAGGCTGTATATCCGTTTCATCTGCGCATCATTCGGTCCATCGTTAGATCGCCGATGCGGTTCGTCACATTGTATCATTCAGCTACATCCAGCTACAGCCCGGCCTGTGAACCCGAGTGGGATTTGAAGACCCGCTCGATGAAGGCCAGGTTGAGATCTCCAACGATTCGGACGCTCAGCTATCTGAGCCTGCGGAAGCCGTATCCGCAAGGCCCTCAAAGATCGCCCTTAGTCCGGCTGAACTTCTCCATGAGCTTTCTGATCGATCCCGGAACCCTGGAGTCTGTCTTGCCGATCTCAGCAGCGGTATTTATGGTTGCCCTCACAGCTCTGCCCATGCCCCTCATCATGGTCAGCGCGATCTCGGGATCTATGCCGTACTGCTCTATATACTGCCCTCTGGTCAGCCGCATCCCCCCAGCTGTGATGTATATCGGATCTCCTATAACAGGGGTGATCTTCCCTGCAGGCAGCCTCCACTGAAAATCATCCGGCTCCGAGCACTCGAGCCAGTCCTCATTATCAGCGACGCTCTGCTCAAGCTGCTGTGTGTCGAGAAGGTTCACAGAACCACAGTGATGACAGATAAGCTTTTTAATCATTATCACATCACCCACACTATATTATTTTTGTACTGAACACATGTATATATAACTTATGTTTTATATCTATTTCATTTCTCAGGATGGCCTTTTATCCATCATGGATGGGAGCTTTTCTAACAGGCATATCATTTACTCCCATCACTCCTCCTGCTGCTCAGCATTATGTGCTCGCGCATGTACTTTATCGCCTTCTCAGGATCCACCCCGAAGAGCTCTATGAACTCCTCCCTCTTATGGAGATTGTTCAGTACATCAATATAATACACATTTCCATCTGATAGCTCTTTTTTAGCTGTCGGAGCCCTCCATTCTCTGCCGGCAGGAGGCAGGCACTCAACCCAGCCCTTCCCGAGATCGACCTTCTTTGTCCTCTTCACGTCGATCTCAGCACCACAGCAACCGCAGATGTATCTCTTTCCGAACATATCTAACACCTGTTTTTTATATTGCGTATACTAGCTTATAGACTTTTTGGATGAAGTTTATCTATTATAATTATGTTATTTTTACTCCGCGGCGGTGAACCCGAACAGCCGATCTGGCCGCCTGATGTAATGTGGTGAGACCATCGGTCTTTGAGAGTTTATATACTCATATCTCGAATTCAGAGGCGTGCGACATCATGGGATTCATTTGGCATTATGCCAGTGGATGCTGGATACTGACGGCCCATTCAGCCGTTCGAGCACACGACCATTGTGACAGCTGCGCAGGCCTTTTTTGTCCAAAGCGCCGGCATCTCAGCAGATGCTCTTCCATAACCTGTCGCCAACGTGATGGATCGACTCAACAGCCTTCCCCTCGCCCTTCATCTCCGGACCGGCCTTGAGCGCTCTCCCCACAGCAAGCGGCTTTCTGTGCCGCTCTTCCACAACCACTACAAGATCTCCGGCCTCGATCTCGGGATCTGCATGCACTATCCCTGGCCCCATCACATCGGCGCCGTTGGCTATGAAACGAACAGCGCCCGAATCAACAACCACGGTTCTCCCCTTGGGAGATAGCTCAATGGCCCCCAGGACGGTGAAGAAGGGCTCTCCGTCTATTATCATCAGAAGAGGCCTACCGTTAACGATTATGATCTCAAACCCCTCATCCGTCTCGGCGAGCTCCATCGAGGCTTTTCTCAGAACATCAGGATCCTCGATCCGATCCCCTATTGCGCTCAGTATCCTTTTGACATCGCTGCCCTTCAGATGGTGCCTGGATTTGATCCTCATGGCCGAGAGGTTTTCCCGACAAATTTAAATATGCAACGAGAGAGTCAGGTGCAGATAAGCATTTTGCTGGTACATCAGCGTGGAGAGGAGTTGATGGCTCAGAGGCCGCTTGATATTTTGAATGAATCGCTAAATTCGCCCGTGATAGTGAAGCTCAAAGATGGAAGGGCATTTCGCGGAGAGCTCCAGGGATATGACATACACATGAACCTGGTCCTGGAGAACACGGAGGAGATCGTAGAGGGCACAGCACGCAAGATCGGCGCTGTGATAGTACGTGGGGATAACGTCGTATACATATCGCCATGAGGTGGACTAGATGAGCAAAGGCACGCCCTCGATGGGCAAATGTCACAAGAGGACGCATGTAAGGTGCAGGAGATGCGGCAAGCTCTCATACAACTTCAACAGAAAGATATGCGTTGCGTGCGGTTTCGGCAGGTCGAAGAGGCTCAGAAGTTACAAGTGGATGCGTAAGGCTGGATACTGAGATATGCGAGATGCATGCGGGGTCGTTGGGATCTCGTTGGGGGATGCTGACAGATCTGTGGCGAAGATGATCTACTATGCCCTGCATGCATTGCAGCACCGCGGCCAGGAGGCCGCCGGCATCTGTGTGCATGATGGTAAATCCATCCACAGTTACAGGGGGCTGGGGCTGGTCGCAGATGTCTTCACCGATGCCCAGATCACACTTCTCCCCGGGCCTGTGGGTATAGGGCATGTCCGCTATCCCACATCAGGCGCGCACACCCTGGAGAACAGCCAGCCGATTCTTGTGAAATACAAGGACAAGACCATCGCAGTAGCTCACAACGGCAACCTGGTGAACTCAGGGGAGCTGAGATCTGAGCTCGAGGGTGCCGGTGATATATTTTCCACGACATCAGATACAGAGGTCATAGCCCATCTTCTAGTGAAAGAGATACAGAGATACGATCTCGCAGATGCTGTAAGGGCAGTCATGCGCAGGCTAGTCGGCTCCTATTCTCTGGCTATCATGTGCAATGACACTGTTATCGGTCTCAGGGATCCGCTCGGGATAAAGCCGCTTTGCATCGGGGCGCTAGATGATGGATTCATGGTGGCATCTGAGAGCGTCGCCATCGATGCGCTCAACGGCAGCCTCATAAGAGATGTGGCCCCGGGCGAGATGGTCGTGCTGAGAGATGGGGGGATGAAGTGCATCAAGCTCGTGAACTCTCCGCGGCCTGCTCACTGCATATTCGAGTATGTCTACTTCGCGAGGCCTGACAGCATCATGGATACAAAGCTGATCTACGATGTCAGGGTGAACATAGGCTCGATCCTCGCAGATGAGCATCCAGCAGATGCGGATGTTGTCTCTCCGATCCCCGACTCAGGGATCACAATGGCCGTAGGCTACCATCAGCGCTCCGGTATACGGTACAAGGAGTGTCTAATGAAGAACCGCTACGTCGGGAGGACGTTCATCATGCCGGATCAATCTATGAGAGAGGCAGCGGTGCGCATGAAGATGAACACGATCAGGCCGAACATCGAGGGGCAGCGCATCGTCCTGGTGGACGACAGCATAGTCAGAGGCACCACGAGCCGCAGGATCGTGAAGATGGTAAAGGATGCTGGAGCGCGGAAGGTGCATGTGCGGATAGGAAGCCCGCCGATAATCGCGCCCTGTTATCTCGGGATCGACATGGCGAGCAGGGATGAGCTAATAGCAGCTCACAAGACTGTGGCAGGCGTCGAGACCGTCATAGACGCGGACTCTCTGGGATACGTTAGCCTGGATGGATTGATAAGAGCTATCGGCCTTCCGGAAGATCACTTCTGCACCGGCTGCCTCACAGGGATATACCCCTTGGAAATACCAGGTGAGAGATGCGTGATCTCACAGAGGCGTCTGACAGACTTCCCGGACAAGTATGATGAGAAGATACAGGGCGATGAATCCTGATGCAAATGATGAAACTCATAAGTAGACGGCGGTTTTGTATCGCGTGAATCTCACTGAAACCTAACCCTTGTATTCGCCTGCAACGATCTCCCTTATCCTGGCAGCTGTCTTCGGGCCGACCTTCTCCACAGCCATCAGCTCCTCCTCTGTCGCTGTCATGACTCTCTCCACAGATCCGAAGTGGCGCAGGAGGCTGCGCGCCACCGACGGCCCGACTCCAGGAAGCGCTGATACGAGATACTCCTGCTGCTCCTTCAGCGTTCTGGACGTCTTCCTGCCGTGCGGCTTCACATCCCTGTAGCCGGCCTCGTGCTCCCTCCTCGCCATCAGCGATATCAGGGCTGCGCTCTCCTCCATGCTGGCTGTCGGCACGATCGGGACGCCGAAATCCACTGCTATCGTGGCCAGGATTCCCCTGACAGCGTTCGGATGGACCTGTCGGGAGTAAAGGTTCTGGCCCTCTATGATCAGCAGCGGTCTGTCGTATGTTCTGGCAAGATCCCCTATCTGCCGGAAGAGCTCCCGCTCAGGATATACGATCGAATCTATTAGATCGTCCGCTGTTTTGCGCTCTATACCAAGCCGCTCGGAAAGGACGTAATCCCCCACCTCCAGCGCCCTCAGGACTATTCTGAGGCCCGTCTTTTCTAGAAGCCTGGCCATATCGCGCTCACGGGGATCGATGATTATGATAGGCACATCCTCGGGGGGCTCATCAGGCTCGCAGATCTCAGTGATGCTGATCTGCCTCGATGCCCTCGCTGACATGTAAGATCCAGCAGAGTCAACAGGCAGGGGCTCTGCCATCCCCTGGAGCTGCCTCCGCATCGTCTTCTCCTTCCGATCGCTTATCCAGTAGTATGCCTCGTCCCTGGTTCCCTTCGCGATCAGCACGACCACCCGGCCGGCCCTTGCGCGCCCTGTTCTGCCCTTGCGCTGTATGCTCCTTATCTCAGAGGGCACGGGCTCATAGAACAGAACCATATCCGTGGACGGTATGTCTATGCCCTCCTCACCAACAGAGGTCGCTATGAGTACATTGTAATCTCCAGTTCTGAACTTCTCCAGGATCTCAGACTGCTTTCTCTGGCTCAGACCCTCATCGTTCTCCCTGCTAGCCTGGCCGACGAAACGAACGGGTCTCACCGCATCAGATGCGTTCGACTGAAGAAACCTGAGAAGCGCTGTTGCTGTATCGCGATAGTTGGTGAAGACGATTATCCTGGACTCTGGATATCTACAGAGCTGATCCTCGATGATCTCTAGCGCCCTGCTGAGCTTGGGGTGCTCCAGATCTGTATTCTCAAGCGAAGAGAGAACATGCTGTATCCTTGGATCCTCCATGAGCCTGCGGGATGCCTTCGATCCCCCTCTCGATCTAGCCTCATGGGCCAGACGCTCAAGGTACTGTCTGAGAGCGCTAACCCCCTGCGTCTCCGCGAGCTCAACCGCGTGCTTGAGCTTGAGGATCTCCGCGAGCAGGGAGATGCCCCTGAAGACGTTCTGATTAGGTCCACGCGCGAGCGCGCTGCTGAACTGCTTCTGGAGATCGAGAAGCTCGCCCTTTGATGTCCTGGGATCTATCCTGCACATCCCCAGGCTGTTGATCTCCTCCATCCTCTCGCCCACGAGGCTGTCTATCACGCCCCGAATCTTCTGGAGCTGCTCCGGCACCTCCACCTTTATCCACTCTATCTCCCTGTGATGGACGAAGGGGGCGACATCGGGATCGCTCTCGCTCTTCGTCTCGATGCTCTCTATCCCGAGGTTGGCGCAGATCTCAGCTACCCTCTCCGCCTCACTTCCAGGACTTGCTGTCATGCCCAGGACAAGCGGATCCCTGGCATCTCTCCTGTAGCGCTCCGCTATGTATACGTAGGCGTAGTTTCCCGTCGCCCTGTGCGCCTCATCGAATATAACAAGCGATACATCCCTGAGATCCATCCTGCCTGAGAGGAGATCGTTCTCCACGACCTGGGGAGTCGAGACAGCTATCCTGCTGTTCCTCCAGATCTCAACCCTGCTTTCAGGATCAGTCTCACCTGTCACAGATGCGACGTACTCCGGGGCTGTGAGAACTCTGCGAAGGAAGGCTGCATGCTGCTCAACCAGTGGGCGCGTCGGCGCCAGGAAGAGCACCCTCCCCCTCTCGAGGCGGGCGAGCAGGACAATCAGCGCCACGATGGTCTTTCCCAGACCTGTCGGCATCACAACAAGCGTCGATCCGCGCAGCGCTCTGGCGGCTAGATCCATCTGAAAGAGCCGCTTCTCCACGCTCTCCGGTTTGAGAAGTGGATGGACCAGGTAGGACATCAGCCCTCAGTTGGGCATGTGACAATATCTTTTTTTTGGGTTGCATGAGGATGGGAGCTGGCATCGAGAGGAATAGAATTCTGGTCTGTTTGCCTGGTCGCTGAAAATCTTAGAGGAATCAGCAGTCAATGGCATAACACTGCCTGAGTCTCACAAGCTCGCTGCGCCTCATCACAAAGATAGAGGTATGTCAGCAACTCCGGCCTGAAGACCAGCGTCTCCGACACCCCTCCACCCCAGGGGTTCTATGAGCCAGAGGGCCTGGTGCTCTGTATCTAAGGATCATCCGGCCTCTCTGCTGAGATCTCCCCGATTGTTGATGCGGCTCGCTGAGCGCGAATAGTGCTGACCGGAATCTATATTTGATCTCCGCTGCATGGAGCTCAGCATGAGAAAAACGACAGTGTTGCTCATGCTGGTTCTCCTATTCGATGCATCCATGGCTCAGAACACACCCCATGAGCTTGTTGAGAATGCAAAGGCGCTTTTTGCTGCGAAGGATTACGCTCAGGCCCTGAATCTCACAGAGACTGCGCTCAGAATGGACAGCAGCCTAGAGCAGGCCTGGCTTCTCCGCGGTAAGATACTGTTCACAAGTGGCATGCTGAGAGACGCATACCAGAGCTTCGACAGGGCCACACAGCTCGATGTATCTGATGCAGAGGCATGGAACTTCAAGGGGATTGTGCTGGTGGCGATGAGGAGATACAACGATTCGCTCCGGTGTTTCGATGCAGCGATACAGGCAGATCCCATGAACTACGAGGCCTGGACCAACAAGGGCAACACGCTCGTGAGCATGGGGATGCTCGATGACGCCCTTTCAGCATTCGAGAGAGCTATCATTATAAATCAGACGTACACAGGCGCCTGGATAGGCAAGGGGATGGCCCTCTACTACCAGGAGAGGTACCACGAGGCCCTGGCGATGTATGAGCGGGCCCTCCAGCTGGACCCTGGCAACCCAAATGCGCTGCGCAACAAGGGCCTTGCGCTGCAAAAGCTCGGCATGAATAAAGAGGCTGAGGAGGCATTCAGAGCTGCTGAGCTGAATCAGAAGAGGTAGAGAGACGCTCAACATCAGCGCTACAATCACGGACTGAAACGAGTCAAGAATCATGCTCACCGATCTCAGACCAAGCGAGCTGGTCTACAGGGGTTTAAAAAGTGCAGGCATAGATATCGTCGCCTCAGTTCCATGTGTGAACCTCCAGGAGCTTCTATGCCTCATCTCATCTGATCCGGATATAATGCACATACCTGTCACGAGAGAGGAGGAGGGCATCGGGATATGCGCTGGCGCATACATGGGCGGCAGGAGCCCGGCGATTGCGATGCAGAACTCAGGTCTTGGAAACAGCATAAATGCCCTGGCATCCCTGAACATGCTCTACGGGATACCGCTTCTTATGGTGATAAGCCATCGCGGGACTCAGGGAGAGCGGCTTGTGGGCCAGATCCCCATGGGGAGGCTGACAGAGCCTCTGCTGAACGCTATGGGGATCACGTTCTTCAGGCCGCGACCGAATGATGCAGAGGAGATGATAGAGGCCGCCTGGAGCCTTGCGGTGAGCGAGCGACATCCTGTCGCAATCCTCCTCGATATACAGTTCTGGGAGTGGAGGGCAGCCGCTCAGTCCTGAGGACCGGAGTTGTCCATGCCTTCCAGGAGGTCACATGAAGAGAATAGATGCAATAGCGATCATCGCAGAGATGGCTGATGCATCGAATGCTCTCATCGTCTGCAATCTGGGATATCCGAGCAGGGAGCTTTTCTATGTCAGAGACAGGCCGGAGAACTTCTACATGCTCGGATCGATGGGTCTGGCCTCCTCCATAGCTTTGGGACTCTCGCTGGCGCTTCCGGAGAGGAGGGTTATGGCAATCGACGGAGATGGCTCCGTGCTCATGAACCTCGGCACGCTTGCGACCATCGCGAGCTTTGCGCCATCCAATTATCTTCTCGTCGTGCTCGATAACCGTGTGTACGGTTCCACAGGATGCCAGCCGACATGCACCTCCAGATGTACAGATCTGGCCGCAGTCGCCCGAGGGGCGGGTGTGAGGTACGTGAGGGTTGTCTCCAGCGAAGAAGAGCTCAGGATGAGCCTCTCAGGGAGCGGTGTGGTTGTGGCCATCGTGGAGCCAGGGAATGCAGACGTCCCTGTGGTTCCTCTATCCCCTGAGGAGATCCTGAGCAGGTTCATGGAGAGAGCCTCTCCACGCATGCGGAGATCCTGAAGCTCCCATCGAGTATCCTCTTTTTGAGGATCCCCGCGAGCTTGGCGGCGCGGAGGCGGTCTGACTGTCTTAAAGTCACGGGAATATTGAGACCATCAGGCGATCTTATTGTGCCCATCCGCGCATGGAAGACATCCGGGCAGAGCACCGAGCAGAGGCCGCAGTTGAAGCACAAGCTCCTGTCTATGCGCAGCGGTCTTTTAATTGCGCCCATCGGGCAGCTCATCTCTGCGATGCAACTCGTGCAGTCCTTGCATGAGTCTGATCTTGCACGAACAGCGAGATCCACATCCCGCCAGACCTGGGCGTAATCCGCAATCCATAATGCGGATCGCGTGCTTACGTCCATCACTGGCATCGGGATGGACTCCTCGGGACGCACAACAGCATCAAAGACTGAGGTGCTCAGAACAGGAACCGGCACAGCCCAGGAGGTTATGCACTCCGGACCTGCAGATGTCACGAATCCGCCCATGAACTCCGGGATCATCTGATGCATGTCAGCGAATCCGGCTAGATTCGGCCTCTCATGAGTGCTTCTTGTTCCAGTCCCGATAACGAAGCCCTCAGCCCCGTTTATGAGAACGCGCGTTCCGACGCCTATAGTCTCTAGGTGCGGGTCGTTCTTGAGCGGATTCAGAGAGCCACATCCTGAGAAAGAGGCACCGCTCATGGCCGGGGGAAACGGGATCGCATGGAATATAGTGCTCAGAGCATCTCTCCCCCTGTTCACGAACGCGGAGTAGTTCATGAAAGCGTGCCTCGTGCCGAAGATCCTGGCATGCGGCATCTCATCGAGGGTGATATCTCTCGATATCTGGCGCCCATCTGAGGTCTCAACATCAACACAAACGCTTCTTCCAGCAACAAGGTCTCTGAAGAGATGACCTCCCCCGTACCTCCCGTCCCGGTGTGCGGTCCCGAAGACCATGAGGTCGAGATGCCCCAGACGCTCGTTAGGGCATGGTCCCACATATGCGGGAACGCCATTGATTCTGGCATCCACAGCGCGAGTGAACGAATCCCTCTCTGCGATCTTGAATGAGAGGACAGCATACGTCCCACTCATCACAGCTCTGGTGGCGGTTGTGACAACATCGACATCCCGGAGCTCGCCGACCGCGCCACCGTCCACGAGATCCCTCACCTCCTCAGCGGTGAGCACCGTCGCCTCACCCCTGCGTATTCGCTCGTCTATCTCTGCGATCGATCTTCTCATGCAATTTCTGGATATGTGGGAGACCTGGTATTCAGGGTGTCGATCTAAAAAAATAACTGATCCAAGAGAATGGCCCCGCCCGTGAGGGCGGTGCTATCGGATCTCGAATGTAGTGACCTCCTGTGTCTCGCCCACCTCATTCAGAACTCCCGTGTATGTCTTCACGTTCCCGCCGACCACTGTGCGCACAGTCCATCTGACCGGACCGACGTCCTCACAGTCGCTGTAGTAATTGACTCGGACCTTGTAAACGCCAGGCGGCGCGCTGCCAGTCGGCCAGAATATGTTCTCCGGCTTGCCCATCTCGAAGTTGGAGCACATGTTGTCGCGGTCGAGCTGGCCTCCTGACGGAACCTGGGGGTTGCTGTAGTATACCACGTCCCCATTCGGATCCTCCACGTAGAGATCGATGTCTGCGTTCGCATACCACGTCAGTGTGACCTGGACGTCTCCTGTGTGGACCGATGTGGTCCTGCCACTCCTGGCAGAGGTGGCAACAGCTGACCTGCACGGATATCCTCCAGGAACGCATCTGCTCCTGTCCATGCTTTCTTCAGAGAGATGATCGAACCGCAGCGTCTCCCCCGGATCTATCTGGTATACCTTTGTCGGCTTTGATACAGCATGGCAGCACGGAACGTACATCGGATCTCCTGGGTTCACCTCTGATACGAACAGAAACTCGGTCAGCGTGTACGTACCTGCAGGCACCCAGAAGCGCTCTCTGGTCTCGCTTCTCGTGCTTCCAGACGGAACGTCAAATGCCAGTATCAGCCAGTTGCTCGGAGGGGTCCAGGAGACCGCCACAGATGGATCGTTGAAGACGACATTCTGTATGCATATGCCGTGCTCTGTGTGCGTCGGAAGAACTCTGCAGCGCTCTTCGCCGGCACAGGGGCTGTAGTACGGCGGGCTGTTGTAGCGATGCGCATTGATCACTTCGATCCATCCGCCATTTCTTCTCATCCATTCATCAGCACCGCTGACCAGAGCGTAGGGGGAGAAGTGATCCGTGAATATCGTCACAGTTCTCCCCTCTGGATCGACTGTGCCTGGTATCAGCTCCCATCTTCCAGAGGTAGCGTTGAAGGTCGTCACTCCTATGATCGTGTTCGGATCAACCCCCTCCGGTATCCTCAGGGTGATCTGCACCGGTCTTTCGAATACCGTACCCTCAGGCCCGAGCTGATACACCTCTCCGACTGGAGAGAGGCCTTCCGGTAGCTCGGGTCTCATATCTGTCTTCTCTATGCTGATGACCATCGTCCCAGGAGTGCCATCCTCGTTGGGCGGAATGGATCCGGCGGGTATATCAACGACAGCACCGCCAAGGGAGACAGACCCGGACTGGCTGCCTGAAAGTGTGGCAGATCCAGTTCCCTCCAGTGGCCTTTCTGGCGGGCGCTCCTCAGGAATCAAAGGCGATGCAAGCGGGTATCTGTCAACTCCATCACCGCCTGGAATGCTATACGGAGAGTCGCAGATTCCATCGCGGTTCGAGTCGATGCAGGGATTATCGCTGTAGTAGTTGCCTCTAGATCCATCATCCCATCTGTTGGCGTCGCCTGTACCGAGCTCTGTGGCATTGTAATCATCGTATGCATCATCACCGATGTTATCTGTGATCAGATTGTTGAATATCAGGTTCCGATTGGACTCATAAACATGTATTCCATCGCCGCCGTTTCTCGATATTCTGTTTCCGCGGATCGTGTTCTCATTGCATCCGCTCAGGAGGTATATCCCATTGTCATCGTTTTCCTCTATGATATTTGCCTCGATCAGGTTGCTGCCTGAATCGTACAGCTCAATTCCCTTATCGCATAGCTTTATGCTGTTGTTTCTTATGACGTTGCTGCTGGAGTATACCATCATTCCGGAGTATCCGAGAAAGCCGCCCCTCGCGTTGATCACGCTCAGGCCCTCAATAGTGACGCCATCCGCAGATATTGTGATGCCATCACCAAGCCTGCCTGCATCTATCACAGGCATACCGATGCCGTGTATCGTGAGCTTTTTGTCGACGAAGATGTTCTCCCTGTACGTGCCGGGGCTGACCTCGATCGTGTCTCCCTCGGTGGAGGCATTTATGGCGTCCTGGATCCGCGAGTACTGCTTACCCACACCAACCGTCAGGATGTTTCTGCTTGCTGGTGCCTGACCTTCTGATACGCCCCTGATGGACCAGATCTTCAGATAATCGAATGCGACATGCACCGGCGATTCATCCTGTGTCTCGCCGAAGATATCTATGACTCCAGAGCGGATGCTGCCGTCCTTGCAGCTTCCAACCAAGCGGTCGTTTATGTATATTGTGAACTCCTCTCCGGATGCCACCACCTTTATTTTGTTCGCATTCGAATCCAATGCATCTGACCTCGTCCAGGGTATGAGATCCGTCCAAGAGTCATTTTTATGTTTGAAGAAGGCGAACTTGTGATCGGTGTTCAGCACAAGCCTGTAGAAATCGCCGCTCTCCGCATCTCTCCTGAGATTCAGCCCGAACTCGCTATACTTAGACGCGTCCACCACGTATGCAGTCGTCTCAAGCACGAAATCGCTGAATTCAGTTCCCACAGGTACCTTGGCATTTTTTACTGTATAGGTGGTGTTGACGTAGATGTGGTACATGCCATTCATGTAGTCCATCCTGTAGCCCTCTGTGGTCACCCGTGGCCATCCGCTTGATGGATCTGAGAATTCATCTGAATAGAGCAGATCTCCTGCCAGCGAATCCGTGTAAGAGCTCTGAGCTGATGATTGTGCACAAAAAATACAAAGCATCATCAGATAAAACATCCATAATGGTCTCATATTCATCATACCATATTTTACCGCAGCATTCCGCATATCATTCCGCATATTAATCTAACCTTAGGTAGTGGGCTCGATTCATAGAATAGTTTGTAAGGAATCGCTCTCCAGTGGCATAATTACTCACGGATTCTGAATCTCACATGCGGTTGATCTCAATGATACGAGCCTGCGATCTGACCTTATAAATTATCCATATTTTATACTGGAACTCATGTATCCAATCGATTGACATCCAGCGGAGAATCGCTCCATAGTCCTCCTAAACATTCATACCCATTGGTATGAAGCTAGATCGCCTATGAAACTATATAACCTTTTGTAGGGGTCAGCCGGATGATCGGGTGAATTGTCTGAGCTGGCGTCCATTTCCGACTGGAAGGCTCGGACGGCCAGCCAGAAATCTGTGTTTCCTGACATAGCACAATGAATATCGCTCATGCCGCAGCTCTTCTGGTAAATGATCCTATCGTTACGGTTGAACTTG
>NZ_JANIHG010000043.1 GCF_024518575.1 Methanothrix sp.
AATAACTGTGAACTTCAAACGCATAAAACCGGAAGCCTGAGATGGACAAGAGCTATAGAATGCTGGAACAACTTCTGTAAAATGTTTATCTTTTACTACAACTTCGCGAGGGGGTGATAGTGTTATTAGGACAGGTCCCTCTGCTCCACCAAAAAGATCATATCTATCCTGCAACATTACCGGTACTCTGTTAACTCTGTTATATTTCAGTTTACAAGAGGCGATCTGGTTCGATGCCAAGTGGTCGATACACTAGGATCGAGATAACGCCTGAGGCTTACATGGGGCTTGAGGCGGAGGCTATACTCCAGCGAAAGACCCTCAAGAGGCTGGCATCTGAGTTGATTCTCCAGGGTATCTCTCCGAAGGCTCTTAGGTTTGTCCATGACGAGTCAGATCCGGCAGGCAATCCCATGACCAAGGGCAGCATCTCGAGAAGAACGCGGCTTTCAGAGGACAAAGAGGCTCTTGAGAAGATAAAACAGCTCTGGCGACTTGATCCGAGACCATCTGTAAAGGAGATCGCGAGCCTGGTGGGGTACTCGCAGACAGCTGTCAAAAATCAGATAAAGAGAATGCAGGGCAGCGGAGAGCTCTCGCCATAGCATCAGCTGACAGAACAATCTGATACATATTTACTATTTTATTCGATCAGGATGGAGTCCTCTTTAGGAATGTTCTCCACCACTTCGCTTCAAGCCGACTGAGATCATCCAGAGCCCTGCGAGCACAGCGATGCCAAAGAATCCCAGAGCAAATATCTCCCAGCCATCTGGCACGTTCGAGAGAAGCACAACGCCCACAGTCACTGATCCAATACCTATGCTCACAGAGCCCATGCGATTGTTTATGACGCTTATCAGTATGCCAGCCCCGATCAGAGCTGCCGCGATATCCAGGAGCACAGGAGAGAGCATGCTTTCCAGAGGGCATGCATATTACTTATAGGTTGTTGCCGGGACTGAGAAGAGGCAGTGCGCAAATTCTGTTTGTGGGGCTCGAAACGCAGAATAGCCCCTCAGGGATCTGCTCCGCTTGCATAACCCATAACTCATGTGAGGTCAAACGCTGTTGATCTCAACTATACGACAACCCAACCCAAATTTTGTAATACTATAATCAAAATCTTTATTACCCAGTAAGATGACGTAGCATTGGCACGCGACTTGACCTCCTTTACCTGACGTCTCAGGTTTTCCCGATATGCTGGAGAAAGGCTCGAGCGATGCCATCTGGCGCTTGCATTGGGGCAGGCGCCTCCTCTCCTAATACCATCTCACAACAGTACTTGCAGCTGTCGGCATTTGATATGCTGCATGTTTACAAAAATGCTCTGACCAGGTGATCAAAGCTCTCACTTTCACAGCACTGGCAGGGAGCACCATGCGTAAAAGTATTCGGCTCTATAAACCAGGCGATAAACACACTTCAGTTCAAAAGCCCCTCCGAGTTCCAGGAAAAATGCGGATTGAAACCTTCATAAAGCTCGAGGTAGAGACGATGCTGTTGCTTTCATCGGATATTCGGGTGTTAACGAACATGCTTCTCGGTTATGGAAATTCATCTTTGAGGATCGAGCTGCAGGATGGGTGGGAGGTTCTCAAGCCGAACGAGCTTCATCCAGCGCCAGATGGCGAGATAGACAGGGCTCTGGACTACCCCATTGGCGCTGGCCTGGAGGACCTCTCGGGAAGGAGTGCATCGGTTATCGTGAGCGATATCACCCGGCCATCTCCAAGCCACAGGATCCTTCCGCCCCTCGTGTGCAGGCTGAGGGGTATGGGCGTGAAGGACCTCAGGGTTGTTTTCGCCCTTGGAACACACCGGCGCATGACCGAGGATGAGATCAGACACCTTCTGCGCGGCTGTGTGAGGCTTCCGCATTTCCAGCATGATACATCGAGATGCGTGCATCTTGGTGAGACCAGCAGGGGCACGCCGGTCGAGATCTTCGATCTGGTAGAATCCTCGGATATCGTAATAGGCACAGGCAACATAGAGTACCATTACTACGCTGGCTACAGCGGTGGCGCGAAGGCTCTTCTTCCAGGGGTATCTTCAGAGCGATCCATACACTGCAATCACATGATGATGAGGGAGCCAAGGGCTCGCTCTGGATTTCTCGACAGCCCTGTGAGGCAGGACATGGAGGAGGCAGCAGGCATAGCAGGGCTGGATCTCATACTAAATGTGGTGCTGAACAGCAGGAAGGATATCGTCTCAGCAGTGGCAGGCGATTACATAAAGGCGCATCGCGCAGGCGCAGCGATTGTGGACAGGATGTACCTGCGTGAGGTGAAGCCGGCGGAGATCGTCCTGACATGCGCAGGAGGCAGGCCGAAGGACATCAATCTCTACCAGGCGGTCAAGGCGCTGGAGAATGCAAAGGGCGCTGCGGCACCTGGGGGGACCATAATACTCCTGGCAGAGTGCGCCGAGGGTCTCGGTGACAGGGTGTTTGAGCGATGGGCGAAGGAATGCTCCACTCCTGAGGAGTGCGTTGAGCGCTTTGGAAGGGAATACGAGTTTGGCGGCCACAAGGCTGCTTACATTGCAGAGCTGGCCCTCAGGAACAACCTCGTCCTGGTATCATCAATGCCCAGAGAGGTGGCTGAGATGTGCTTCTTCACGCCTGCGAGAAACATCGAGGAGGCACTAGAGCTCGCGTGGAGCGCGCATGGGAGGGATGCCAGAACTGTTCTGATCCCCCATGGAGACCTGACGCTGACAAGGGCGATGCATGAATGAGCAGCTTCAGGGCGGGTGGTTTGACGGGCACATCAAAAAGTGGGAGTCATGATGATAGGGAGTTCCTGCTGGATCTCATAAAGGAGCTTGAGGATCTCTACGAGAGGCACGACGCTGCGCTCTGCGATATCGAGGAGTGCAGGAGATTTGGCGGCATGCTCGCCAGGCTTCTGGAGAGGCTGGAGGATGCAGGCCAGTACCGGCTCGCGGACAGGGTCATGGATATACTGAGCATATGCAGCCCGAAGATAGCCTCGCACTGCGAGAGCGCGGAGAGGACGAAGAGCATGATCAGAAGCCTGATCGAAAGGCTGAGACAGGAGGCAGAGATCGCATAGCTCTGGGCAGATGCCCTCTCTGATATATGTCTTTATCTCGCGCCTCCACACATTCCGATCGCGAGAGGAGTATAACTTCAGATCATCCCTGCAATCTATTTTATCCATAAGCGCATCTATTCTTTTGATGACCGAAGATCGGTTTGATTGCCAGCTCGTATCATGGGAGGAGGCCTACAGGCTGGAGCTGGAGCTTGCAGCTCGTATAAAATCGTCCGGCTACCGTCCGGATCTGGTGATCGCGATAGGGCGGGGCGGGTTTGTTCCTGCGAGAGTGGTCTGCGACCGTCTCCTGCACACGCAGCTAACGAGCATAAGGATAGAGAGATGGGGGGTTGCGGCTCACAAGCTCGAAAGGGCCACGATACGGTTTCCGTTATCTGTGGGTATCTCTAACATGAGGGTTCTTGTTGTAGATGACGTAACCGACACAGGGGATACGCTCAGCGCCGCGCTGGAGTATCTCTGGAGTATGGAGCCTGATGATATCAAGACAGGCGTGCTGCATCACAAGCTCTCCAGCAGGGTGGATCCTGATTACTGCTCCGAGATCGTTAAGAGATGGAGGTGGATCGTCTACCCATGGGCTTTCCATGAGGAGATGCTCGGCTTTGTTGAGCGCGTCCTGTCAGGCAATCCTCTGGGAATGGAGGAGATACGCCTCCGTCTGAAGAGGGTCTACGGGATTGACATCAGCGAGCCTGACCTCTCAGATGTGCTGGAAGACGCCCTACTCACAGGGAAGGCTGAATTGACTGGAGAGGGGTATGTGAGGGCAGAGCCGTTTTGAATGCAGAGCCAAAATCGAGATCATGTTCATGTTTTGTACGAAATATCTGAGGTTTGGATGACAGCTCCAAGAGAGATAGCGATGAAGCTGATCGAGGCGACATCGATGCTCGGAGACCCGAGGGCAGAGGATCCGCTCGTCCCAACGCTCTCCCAGGCAGACTACTACCGGATCGCGTGCCACATGCTCTTCGCATGCAGGCGTTGCGGCACATGCTGCAGAACGGGCGATCCGATAAAGCTGAGGGAGGATGATGTCAAGAGGATCGCCAGACATCTCAGGATAACGCCCAGCAGGGCAATGAAGCGGTATGTTGCTCGCCGGGTCTCAGAATCAGGCAAGAGCTTTCTCGCCATGAAGCACACCAGGCCATGCAGGTTCTATGACGAATCAACGAAAGGCTGCAGCATCTACGAGGCCAGGCCATGGTCGTGCCGGATATTCCCTTTTCTGGGGATTTACGGATCAGAAGACGCTGTGAAGGTTCACACCAGCTGCCCCGGCTCGATTGAAGCTGTCAAAGCGCTTACAGGGGCGCTGAGCGAGTTGAAGGAGAGCGGTTACAGTAGCACAGATGATCCGGATGTTGTCAGAAGGGCGAGGAGATGGTTCGACGAGGCTCTCCTGAAGCTATCGCCAGAGTAAGCCATCCATCGGGGGTCTCCTCCACACCATAAAATTTTTATGGACATGCTCCACGGAGATCTTCCCGTGAGCTGCACTGCGAATAAAGGGAGATCATCTTTTATGATCCAGAAGGCAGTTCATTTGGTGGGCCCTCGAACCGCAACCCCTCCCACTGGATCCGCTTCTCTCTGTTACGTCTTCCTTCCGATTATGAGAGCCACATTCCGGTCGTCATCATTCTTCATATGCCCGGCGTGAACGGGATGATCTCCGACGATCACTATCACTGTCCCTGTGCCAGCTCTTCTGAATATCTCTCCTATGTGAGCGTCTATGGAGACAGCAGCTTTCACGAAGCCATCGAGATTCAATCCGTTGTGCGCAGCCTTGTCGAGCCCTATGAAGTACGATACGACAAGATCAGGATCTGTGGAAAGTGCCTCGACGGTCAGCCGGCAGATGTGCTGATCAAACTCCTCTGGAGGCAGCGTTCTCGGTACAGCTCCTATGTACTCTATCAATCCGTCGTAGACCTCGGCGCCGCCCTTCTCCATTATTACCGCAGACCGGAGGCCAGAGGAGCTCGCGATCTCAGGCAGGCTCAGAATCGGCGATCTCTTGGCGCTCTCTGTATCATATATGCCGTGATGCTCTGGCGTGAGCCCGCTGAGTATCGATGCTATTGCCGGAGATGTGTGATCTGAGGCGTGAAGCGCTCTGAACAAAAAGCCTGTGGCAACGATCTCCCTCATGTGTTTCAGGTGCTGCAGAAATGATCTGTAAAGCTCGTACCCGAGACTGTCGACTATTATCAGAATCGCCCTCTTACATCTCCACCGCTCGATCTCATATATCGGCCTGCCATCTGGATTCGGAAGACGGATTCCAAGAGATCGCGCTATGCTCGGCGCGATGTCTGTCTGGCTTACAGTTCTCATGATGTTCTGGTTTGAGATGCTCTTCGCGGCCAGATAAAGTTCGCCCTCTGAGATCATCCTAACTGGTGAGTTTCATGGTATATGCATGCTGCACATCTCAATGAAATTACACATCCCACCAGCATCAGCGATATCTATGCATATTACACGGAGGCATCAGCATGGCACTCACAATAGGAAATTATTTATCAAAATAACCAACTTAAAGGTCAGGGGGATCTTCGTGGGTTTTATTGATGAGTTCAAGGAGTTTGCTGTGAAGGGCAACGCTGTGGGCATGGCAGTGGGCATAATAATCGGAGCGGCCTTCGGGGCGATCGTCAACTCGCTTGTCAAGGACATAATAATGCCGCCGCTGGGGCTCATCCTGGGAAGGGTGAACTTCACGGATCTGTTCATAGCACTGGACGGGAAGGTCTATCCATCTCTGGCAGCAGCCCAGGCGGCTGGCGCCCCGACGATAAACTACGGACTGTTCATAAACACGATAATAAATTTCCTCATAGTGGCGCTGGCTATATTCGTCGTCATCAGACGCATCAACGCGATGAAGAAGGCGCCAGCACCTCCTGAGCCGAACACGAAGGAATGCCCGTACTGCAGGGAGAACATACCTCTGGCAGCGGTAAAATGCCCGCACTGCACATCCGATCTGAAAACGTGAATCTTCAGAGATCCAGGCCATAAACTTCTATCAGCGATGCTCTGGCCTTTTCCCTGACGATCTCAGGGCACTGGTCTGAGCTGCACGCTTTCTTGAGAGGCTCTATTGCCCTCCGATCATTTATCTCCCCGAGAGACCACGCGGCCCATGCCCTGATCTCGTCGAGATCGCCTCCAAGCATGACATCGACAAGCGGAGTGAGAGCTTTTGGATTGGCCATCTCGCCCAGCGTTGTCACAGCGCAGAGCCGTATCTCAGGGTTCTCGTCAGTGAGGGCGGACACAACAAGATCGCATGCACGGTCTGTCCTTATGCGCCCGAGGGCCTTCACGGCCTCAACCCGCACGTCCAGATACTCGTCGCCGAGCAGCGGGGCGAGGAGATCTGATGTGTCCTCCAGGGCGAGCTCTCCCATGAAGCCTGCCGCTCTCCTCCTAACCTCCGGATCCTCGTCGCGCAGGAGATCTGTAGCTGCGGGGAGAGCCTCCCTGGACTTCAGCCTGGCGAGCGCAGTGACAGCCATGCCCCTCACCGTGGGATCCGAGTCGCTCAGCAGATCTATGAGCGCGGCCTCAGCACGCAGACCGCGAAGTGCTGCAGCAGCTCTTAAGCGCACATCCCTCGTCGAGTCAGATCTCATTGCCTGGACGAGAGCTGGAATTGCAGACGGATCTCCGATCGCCTCGAGCGCCGCAGCAGACCATTCTCTCACTGCACGATCCACATCGCCGAGCAGGCATCTCGATAGAGCATCAACCGCCTTTGTATCACCAATCTTTCCGAGAGCCCATGCGGCTCTGTAGCGGACCTGGGGTGCAGGATCCTCCAGTGCCTCGAGAAGGCCGGGAACAGCGCTCTCTCCCATGCCCACAAGCTCCCATGC
The DNA here is from genome assembly GCF_024518575.1 of Methanothrix sp. Classification (GTDB taxonomy): domain Archaea; phylum Halobacteriota; class Methanosarcinia; order Methanotrichales; family Methanotrichaceae; genus Methanothrix_B. Next base: position 6,989 of record NZ_JANIHG010000043.1, read on the forward strand.
GGCCTTCTGGCTCTCAAAGTAATTCTCGCTCCTGAGCATCATGAGTGCATTTTCAGTATTCATCGCGGTTACACCTCTCAAAAATCAGTCGAGCATGATTGGATGATAAGGTTTACCTATCTCTTAATCTATTCATGGATCATGTTCGGAGGCAAGGATCATATCCAGGTCGTCAACGGTCATCTCCATATCTCAGGCGCTGACACAGTCGAGATAGCGAGGCGGTTTGGCACTCCTGTTTACGTTACCTCAGAGGATCGTCTCAGAGAGAACATCCGGAGGTATCACAGGGCCTTTCCTGATGCTGAAAAGTACTTCGCCGTGAAGGCGAATGGCAACATATCGATAATAAGAATTCTCGCACAGGAGGGGGCCGGGGCGGATGTCTTCTCCGCAGGAGAGCTCTACCTGGCAAGGCTCGCAGGCGTTCCCAGAGAGAGAATACTTTTCAATGGCAACTCCAAGAGGGATGATGAGCTGAGGATGGCTGCGGCCGCAGGAGTTCGGGTCTCCATCGACTCCGAGGAGGAGCTGGAGAGCCTGAGCAGGATCGCATCAGAGGAGGGTAAGAGCGTCGAGGTCCTCTTCAGGGTCAACCCGGATATCTCGGTGAAGACGCATCCGAAGATAGCAACCGGTCTGAAGAGCTCGAAGTTCGGCATACCCGCGCATTCTGTGAGGAGCATTTACGAAAAGGCGATGCAGATGGAGGGCGTGAGGCCGATCGGTCTCCACTGCCACATAGGCTCTCAGATACTCGACGTCTCGCCGTTTTCAGAGGCTGCTGCCAGGATGATGGATCTGGTTGGTGAGATTGTTGGCATCGGCGGTGATGTGAGGCTCCTGGATCTCGGTGGCGGCCTCGGGATACAGTACGATCCTGCAGCGCCTCCAGCGCCATCTCCTCAGGATCTCGCAAATGCCATACTGCCTGTTATCGCGAAGAGATCAGAAGAGATTGGTGTTCAGATGAGGCTGATTCTGGAGCCCGGGAGAAGCATCGTAGCGGATACCACGATACTGCTGACGAGGGTCAATGTGGTTAAGCGGGCGCATGTTACATTTGTGGGAGTCGATGCCGGGTTCAACGTGCTCGCACGGCCGATGCTCTACGACGCCTACCATCACATCGTAGTGGCGAACCGGGCAGATGCTGATATCTCGGAGAGCTACACGGTCGTGGGGCCGATATGCGAGAGCGGAGACGTCCTCGCGCGCGAGAGGAGGCTTCCTCTGGTGGAGAGGGGCGATATCCTTGCGTTTCTCGATGCAGGTGCGTACGGATTCTCGATGTCATCTCAGTACAACGGCCAGCCACGGCCTGCAGAGGTTTTGGTCCACAGCGGAGGTGTGGAGCTCATAAGAAAAGCAGAGGACATCAGCGCGCTTCTCTCATGCCAGGTCATACCGGCGAGGCTGATGTGAGTAGCTCAGGGCAGGTGGATCTGAATTCACCGTGTTGTTCATCCTGCTGGCAGGTTGGAATGCGTGTCAGCATGCAGGTGATTTGATTGCGAACGATGGAGTACAGCAATCGCATGCCACATATCCAAGATCGTGTGGATAGTATCATGAGATGGGCAGAATGTGGCGGTCCTCATGAGATGCGACCATATGAGATCGTTCTCTCTTTTTATGCATATTTATTAATGATTGTGGCAATCGTGGCAATCCAGACCGAAGGATTTAAATTCTTACAAAAAGTAAGGAGCAGCGATAGGTATGTCAGATATTGCAAGAAGGACTCGATCTGATGTGGCGAGAAGATCGAGAGGCGCAGGGGTCTCCAGGAGAGCAAGGTCTGAGGAGCTGCCGAGAAGGTCGAGATGAGCATCTGCCACACCCGGATGAACACCCTACAGAACTGAGAGCACTTTTTTATAATTTACGTATTTGGTGAACACTTCATCGGATTTTCGTTCCGACTGCCATCATCGGATCGCATAATTGAAATAAGAAAAACATCCATTTTGTATAGGGGTTTTGTCTTGTCCAAGGACATATTGGAGAAGGGTGCAATTGTGCAGCGCGACAAGGAGACGTACGCCATAGCTCCTCACATACCTGGAGGCATAATCGACCCGGCCACGCTGAGAAAAATTGCAGACGTTGCTGAGAAGTACAACGCCAAGGTGCTGAAGCTCACATCTGCACAGAGGATAGCGATAGTCGGCATCAGGCCTGAGGATATAGACAATGCATGGAAGGATCTCGGCATGAGCCCAGGCCATGCGATAGGGATGTGCGTCCGGAGCGTCAAGATCTGTCCGGGCACGACGTTCTGCAAGAGGGGGCAGCAGGACTCTGTCGGGGTCGGATTGAAGCTCGACGAGAAATACCACGGGTATCAGCTCCCCTGGAAGTTCAAGATGGGCGTCTCAGGGTGTGTCAACTCATGCGCCGAGCCATGGATCAAGGATGTCGGGCTCATAGGCACATCTAAGGGCTGGCGCGTCGTCGTCGGAGGGTGCGCCGGCGCAAAGCCGCGGATCGCGCAGGTTCTGGCGGAGAACCTGAATGACGAGGAGGCGATCGATCTCGTGGACAGAATCATCAACTACTACAGGGCGCATGCAAAGAAGCAGCGTCTGGGGGAGTTCATCGAGGAGATCGGCTTTGAGAAGTTCAAGGCCGAGGTGCTGGGATCCTGAGGTTTGAGCTCCGATCCTGCATGATCATTTTAGGTGAGAACATGTCCAAGACAGAGGAGTATCTCAAGGAGGCGTTTGCCGGGGAGGCGCAGGCGAACAGGAAGTACCTGGCATTTGCTGAGAAGGCGGAGAAGGAAGGATATCCGCAGGTTGCCAGGCTCTTCCGGGCTGCAGCAGAGGCAGAGACCGTGCATGCGATGAACCATCTCAGAGCGCTGAATGCCATACGCTCGACGAGAGAGAACCTCGAGGAGGCGGTGGCAGGAGAGACGCATGAGTTCAAAGATATGTACCCGGAGATGCTGAAGGCCGCGAAGGAGGAAGGAAAGAAAGCAGCTGAGATCTCGTTCCGCTACGCAAACGAGGTGGAAAAGATCCACGCGGAGCTCTACAGAGAACTACTGGCAAAGCTGGGCGAGTCAAAGGAGGAGTATCCCTACTTCGTCTGCCCAGTATGCGGGATGACCGTCGGAAGGGAGCCTCCGGAGAGATGCCCGATATGCGGAGCTAAGGGGTCCTCATTCAGACGAATAGACTGAAGCGACCTCCAGTCGCGGGGCGGCAAAAAATGAGCTCCAGCGCCCGGGGAGGGCGGGCTCCCGCTTCGCCCATCCCACCCTTAAATCTTATCCAGCTTCTCTATGCCGATCTTTTTGACGTTCGGCTTCCAGATCATGTCCGGCATCCACGCGGGCGCGTTGGGTGGCTTCGGCACCTGTGTTCTCCAGCCCTTGAAGATGTGGACCTTCTTCGTCCCCCTCTCTCTCAGCCTGATATCTGTGAACCCTCTGTTGGCAGCCTTTAGCGCCGCCTGCCTCGGCTGCTTCCCGCTGAAGACACCGATCTCGTTTCCTTCGGCATCCCTCAATGCGAAGTTCCTCTTCTCAGACTTTTTTTCCGCCATTTTTTATACCTCGGATTATCCATATCCATGGGCTCTTAAGTACTTCTGCATGTATATATCAAATGCCCTTATATTAATTTTTTGTTCCATCTCAGGAATTGTTGAAAGTACCCCTTTGCAACTGCTCGATCGATATGGTTATGCGATCTGCATCACGATTAGGACCCGGTCGTTGACTCAAATCGCTCAACAGCATATCAGAAACCGCCAGCCACTGACATGATAGATCATTATCTCGGAAGAAAACAAATCCATCAACGCATAAATGTCAGCGAAAATATAATATGCTGCGGCCTGCTATAAATCAATTCATGACTCAGCAGACCGGCTACAGCAAAAAGGTGATGGAGCACTTCATGAACCCCAGAAATGTTGGTGTCATAGAGGATCCCGATGGATACGGCAGAGTCGGAAATCCGGTTTGTGGGGACCTCATGGAGATCTTCATAAAGGTGAGGGATGAGAGAATAGAGGACATCAAGTTCAGGACGTTCGGGTGTGGGGCTGCAATCGCCACGAGCAGCATGATAACAGAGATGGCCAGAGGAAAGAGCCTGGAGGAGGCGATGCGGATAACAAGAAATGACGTGGCAGATGCACTCGATGGCCTGCCTCCACAGAAGATGCACTGCTC